>VGCI01000004.1 GCA_016870095.1 Alphaproteobacteria bacterium
AGATGCACACCGGGCAGTTGTTCCTGCAACAAAATGCTCCATTAACCGTAATTGCTTAGACCAACTTATTCGACTCTTTCTCATGCAACCCTTTATAACACTTCTTGGCGTTATCTAGGACAGCCCCATATTTTATTAATTGAAGAAAATAAGGATGACGAAGTCCTTTTTCGTCAAGCTGTTATGGAGTTTCCTGAGAAATTAAATGTTTTTGCCTGCCATAACGGAGAAGAAGCCATTAATTTTTTTCGAAGTCTAGAGGATACGTCAACTTTCTTTTTTCCAAAGCCAGATCTTATCTTTCTAGACTTAACTCTCACCAATATTAGCGGTTTTGATGTTTTAAAAGAGATTAAACGTCGCCCTAATCTTCAAAATACACCCGTAGTCATTTTTTCGCGAAACTCTTCTTATGAAGACATGTTGAAGTCATATTGTTTGCATGCCAGTGGATTTATAAATAAATCTTTCTCTTATAATGAAGTTAAAGAACAAATTCACAAAACCCTAACCTATTGGATGCAAACTGTCGTTCTGCCGACGCAAAACATGGCGAGCTAAAATTAAGACCAAACAAACACCTATCAATAAATGACCCTATATTCACTTATTTTGTTACAAAATGATTGTCTGTTTTTTTGATGTAATATATTTAAATGTTTCAAATATAAACAGGGGTAGGTTCACCCTACCCCGTTTACTTTAATTCACAATGATCTGCTAGATTTCCAATTATAACTATCTAAATTATTTTTTTAGATTTCGTCAAATAGGAAGTTACCACAACAATTGCAAAAAGCCCCGCCAATGTCTTTGGATTGACATGATCTGTAATCTTCTTGACAATTTCGTTGTGTGGCAAGTCACTCAAAGCTTTTTCTACGTTAGCAATAAACTCGCGTATAGGAGGCTCCTTAGGCTTGAGGAACCAACCAATAATAAAAAGTAAAAGGCTTGTGGCAACTAGAAAGCCGCCTAACCCCAGCAGAGTGTACACCTCTCCGAACTGAGGGAGAAGATAGTGATAAAGAGCTCTACATCCCAAAACATAGCCAAAAACTAGAAAAAAGAATGACCCTAGGTTGGCTATGAATCTCACAGACAATATGCTCTGAGGTTTCGACAGGGGATTCAAATTTCCCACTAAATAACTTGCAACAAGATGAATGATTTGGCTCATTTTAATATCCTTCCGACAATAAATCCAACTGCACCCGCTAACAGAATACTTTTGAGAGGATTTTCTTTAACATATTCAGCTGCATGATCGAGTTGCTCTTCAGAAAAGGCTTCAATTTGGTTAGAATAGTCCTTTACCTGAGCTGAGGCGATATTTTTGTATTCTTCAAATGATTTTTTTAAATCTTTAAATGAATTATTAGCTATCTTTTTTAAAGGTTCCCACTCTGCTGCAGAAGCCGCCTCTAATTTTTCATAAGCTTCACTAGCATCCCCGAGCATATTTTTTACAGAGCCATAAATTTTTTCTGCATCTTTACTCGCTTTACCTTTAAAAGAGGCTTTTATCGTTGCGAGATTTTTTTTGTAGTGACTTAGTTCTTCCTGTAATTCGTTTAGGTGTTTTTTATTTTCTGTCATTTTATATTCTCCTCTGTTTTTTATTTCCTAAAATCACTATATGAGTCAGTCACTTGGTGACATCTCAATACTTAACCATAAACTCACAAACATTGCATAATCTAGGTTAAAAAATACTCTATTTTCACTTAAGTTCTTTTGACCGGTGCGTGAAAAACTACTAACAGGCAAAAATTTAGAAGTTTTAGGGTATACATGATAAACTTTTCAAACAAATTTCTTTCATAATGATAAGGAGACTGTATTGATTTGCCTAAGCCTCGATTTTCTAACCAAATTCACATGAGTGAAAATCCTTTAAATCTTTGGCAAAACTTAATGAATAATCAGGGTTGGGGAATTTTTAACGACCATAATTTTCTGGGATTAAAGTCGCTTACGAATGCTCCCTATCTCAATATTTGTTAGGGTATAAATTCAACAGAAACTTTAGAAATAGCACACTAATTTTTTGACATGAAATCTTTTGGACTTATTGAAGAAGATATAACAATTCCCTCATCGTTCGTTTTTCCTTACCGTGTGTAAGTTGATATTACCGAAATGGGCTAATTCAATCCTCAGCTGTACAACGAGCCAATACACCCGACTTGCAGAATTGAATTTGTCGTAAAACTACAACAATTTGAAGAGTTGGCCACCCTTTGGCAAACAATATTTGAACTTGATAAGAAAGATGGGCTTGCGTATCTTCATCCCGTCTGATGTTTGTCAAAAGCCTTTTTATTAATAGCTTAGGCGGACAATATTCCTGGGAGAATAGGTCATATTTATATAGACGAAAAAGGAGTGGCTTGCCCTTCATCTTTTGGTGTTCTTCAAGGCTATCCACGAAAAGAAATAGGAACAGCCCTCAGGAAAATGTGCATGAACACTACCGTCATAAAAGGTGCTCATTAAATTGCTCCCCTTGCTTCTGAGACAGGTATAAAACTTTACGACGCGCTGGGCTTTAAAACCATTCGGTCCTCAAAATTTTGCACAGCACTCCCTCTAAAATCCTAAAAGCAAATTCTTTGAGAGGCTTTTTATTCGTGATAATCGACTAAATTTTTAATTTGATTTTTTAAGGATTCGCTATCTTGCTCTCTGTCAATTTGACAGGCATGATTTACCGCGAGATCAATAATTTTATCAATTAGCTCTATAGGGGCTGACAGTATGGCTTTAGAATTATCATTTGAAGGGAATTTGCTCGAATCGATAGTGGCCCAACCTTTAACTGTCATGCTTTTTCTCCTTTTTTAATGAGCTAATTCCTTAAGTATACTTATAAGTATTTAATAAGGAGTGAAAATTAGATTTAAAAAAGGTTTATGATGCGTTTTATGCTTTTCTATTCCCTTTTGCCCTAGGGTGAGCTTTATTATAAACCTTAATGAGTCGCGCTGTATCAACATCTGTATAAACTTGTGTTGTTGATAAGGACGCATGTCCCAACAATTCTTGGATGCCCCTTAAATCACCGGAAGCACTCATCAAGTGTGTGGCACAACTATGGCGTAAAGCATGGGGCGTTGCTGTTTCCGGCAATCCTATAGCGCGCCTATACATCCGCATCGCCTTTTGAGCAATTCCGGGGTGTAATTTTCCGCCTTTAGCTCCCACAAATAAAGGGCCCTCCATCGACAATTCAAAAGGGCATAGCTGGATATACTGTTGAAGGGTTTGACTAATAACAGGTAAGACAGGAACCATCCGCTCACGCTTGCCTTTTCCTTGAATCAATAAAATGTCAGTTGTAAGGGGCGCTTGTTTTCGAGTCAAATTTAAGGCTTCTCCCAACCTTAACCCACAAGAATAAAGAAGCGTAAACAAAGCTCTATTGCGGAACCCAATCCAGGGATCTTCAACCGTAAGATCAATATCATCGACTAATGTCTTAGCCTGATCCACACTCAAGGGACGGGGAAGGCCTACCTTAATACGTGGCGACCGGACACTCACCAAAGCTGTATTCGCCGGATAACCATTCTTGGTGAGAAATCTAAAAAAACTACGCACAACTGATAGCGCGCGGGCTGTGGATCGATGTTCATAATTTTCTTGAGCTCGATAAGAAAGCCAAGCTCTAAAATCTCGAATCGTAAATTTTGTCAAATCGACAACCGTTAAATTTTTTCCTTGGTGGTCGGCTTGAAACGTTAAAAATTGTCCTATATCAGCTTCATACGCTGCAACAGTATGGGAAGACATCTTACGAACATCCTTCAGCCAGTCTATCCAATGAATTAAAAGTTTAGAAAGGGTCATCTCAGACCTCGGGTTGATTGTTGCAGCTCTCAGGGATAAAACCCATACTCTATTAAAGATTCATCCCCTTTTGTGTCCTCTAATACATTACGCCGCCAGAGGGATTTCTTGATTTGGTTTTCCTAAAAATTGACAATATTGAGGATGGTTAAACATATGGTGAACAAAGCACTTTGAGTACCACTTTTTTCGAACCATTTTTCCTAATAGATGATAAACCGGCGTTATTTTTTTCGTTTCCAAGAGGGCATTATATTCATGAATCGCAAGGCGTTCCCCTGTATATTCATTGGTTAAAGAAATATCATTCCCCAAAATATCGTCAAAATAACAACGCACCCGTGGCAACAAAAATTTAGAATCTGCTTGAAAAATTTGAAAGGCAGCTTTTGTAGAAGAATACAAATCGACATCAAACAATATGGCTCCAATTGGGTCCGGGTTGTACTCTTGATAAAATGTTCTCAAGGTCGTTTCTATGTTTCCCAAAACAACCTGGGAAAGAGATAATTTTGCCATTAATTTTTCATAATCCATTTTGAAAAAGCCTGGCTGCCAAGTATGGGGTATATCACGGTAATCCACTAATTGTGGCAACCCTTCTCCCGTATCAAAACCATAAATATTAATATGAATACCAAGTTTTTCAGATATTCTTTTTACGTGCTTTTCCAAACAAACAAGCCCATTGCCACCCGCCACCCCAAATTCAATGATGCTCATTCTTTTATGACCCAATTGAACAGCTTGAAGAGCAGCTTGATAGACAGTATATGCATAGTAAGGACGGTCCATAAATTCTATTAGAAAAAGAGATTTATAATTTCGAATTTTTGGAATCATGTAAAATAACCATAATAATATTATAAAGTATTAAAAAATTTATCTTAGGCACCTTATGGTGTCAACGTAAATTCACCTTACACGATAATGAGAACAAAGATCCCAAAATAGAATCGCCTGTTAATCGAAAAGGGTTTCTCCTATATAGAAATAGCTGCACATACCTTAAATGAAAGGGATATTGGCGCACGAGTCAGTAATCAAAAAATTGACAGCCTAGATTTCTATATTGGAAGAGGCTCTTCTATATTATTTCTTCTAAACAATTGAATTTAACTTGAAAATATTAATCAAGACGTGTACGTCTCAAGTATGACAATACAAATTGGCTCTATATCCCTTGAAATGCCTGTCATCTTGGCTCCCATGTCAGGAGTGACCGATATGCCGTTTCGCCGTCTGGTGAAGCGAATGGGAGCTGGTCTGGTCATTTCTGAAATGATTGCAAGCCAGGCCATGATTCGTGAAACGCGTCAATCTTTGAGAATGATCCAAAAATCTGCAGATGAATTCCCAATGGCCGTTCAATTGGCCGGTTGCGAACCCAGTGTCATGGCAGAGGCTGCCAAACTCAACGAAGACCGTGGGGCACAAATGATTGACATTAACATGGGATGTCCTGTGAAAAAAGTCGTTAACGGCTATGCAGGATCTGCGTTAATGCGTGATGAATTGCTCGCCGCGCGTATATTAGAAGCCACGGTCAAAGCTGTGAAAATCCCTGTAACTTTAAAAATGCGAACGGGATGGGACGACTCAAATCGGAATGCTCCCCATTTAGCTAAAATTGCTGAAAGTTCTGGTATTCAGCTTTTAACCATTCATGGACGTACACGCTGTCAGCTTTATAATGGTTCCGCAGATTGGGAGTTTATTGCTAATGTTAAAGAAGCCGTCACCATACCTGTTGTGGGAAATGGAGACGTTGTTACTTTTGAAGATGCCAGCATTTTACTGCAAAAAAGCCGGGCAGATGGTGTAATGATTGGTCGAGGAGCCTATGGGCGCCCCTGGTTTATCAATCAAGTTGGTCATTATTTGAAAACGGGAGAGCGGCTTGCGGACCCACCAATAACGGTCCAACATCAGATTATCCTGGAGCATTTTGATGAAATATTGTCTCATTACGGAGTAAGTACGGGCGTAAAGATTGCCCGAAAACACATCGGGTGGTACAGTAAGGGAATAAGTGGGTCGGCAGATTTCCGCGTTTCTGTGAACCAGATGGATTCCGCGACTTCGATGAAGAACTTAATTAATGAATTTTATAGCCCTTTGCATGCTTAATGTTCTTTATGTATAAACTTGGTAAGGTATTTATGTTAAATGTCACAACAATCATTATCTAAAATTATTCCTCTCCCCCCTAAAGCAGGTCTTTCAGGAGCCGTAGAATCTTTTTTAAAAAATTATTTTGCTGCCCACGACGGAGACCTCCCTACCACGGGACTTTATGAGCGCGTGATGCAGGAAGTTGAACGTCCCTTGTTAAAAACTACCTTGAAAGCTGTAATGGGAAATCAGAAGAAGGCCGCTGAAATTCTGGGTATTAATCGCAATACTTTACGCAAAAAACTAACTGAATTGAATATTGATGTGCGAGATTTTTAGGGACAAACCCGCGTATGGACATATGCATTTTTAAATCTCATTTACAGCCTTCAAAGAGATTCTATGCTTCTTTACCTATCTCGCAAGGCTTTCAAGATAGGCCCCGCTTCCCAATTTACCAGGGGAGAATTATTTAATTCCGATGAGCATGCCGACCTCCTATTTACATAAATTTTCTCTTTCTTTCATTCGCTTTGCCCAAGACTATACACTCTATCGTCGCTTAGCTGCGGGTTTGAGCTTTGCTGCTTTTCTTTCTGTGGTGGTGACTTTTGTTGTACTGGTCGGAGGAAAACCTTTCACGGATAAATCTGCACGCGTATTGCCCTTCATTTATTTAGATTTGACCTTAATGTTATTATTGGCCGTCATAATAGCCAAACGTCTTGTCGAACTTTGGGTTGAGCGTCGGCGCGGACTCGCTGGTTCAAAATTGCATATCCAGATTGTTGGACTGTTTTCGTTCATTACAATTATTCCGGCTATTCTTGTCGCAGGATTTGCCGCAATTTTTATCAATGTTGGTGTTCAATCCTGGTTTGGAGAACCCGTAAAAGCTGCTCTTTCTGAAGCCAAGGAAGTTGCAGACTCTTACTTGAAAGAACATATGCAAGCGATTAAGCACGATGCCTCCGACATCGTGCGAGAACTAGCGCCGCAAGTGCTAGCCTTAGAAAAAAATCCTGCGGCTTTCTCGAAGCTTCTCACGCAACTTGCTTACTCCCGACGCTTAAGCGAGGTGGTTGTTTTAAATGGTCAAAGACAAGTGGTGGCTCGCTCTATGTTGGCTTTTTCCTTTGAATTTGAGAACTTAGCATTGGGTCGAGCAATTGACGATGTCCAATCAGGAGAAAAAATCGCATTTCTGGCCGACTTAGGAAAAGAATCTATTGATCGAGTCCGCGTCTTAGTTCGTTTGGACCCTCTTACAGATACTTATCTTTATCTGGGAAAACTAACTGACAAAGCCGTTTTAAAGCATGTAGCCCGAACAGAAGGTGCGGTGAAAGAATATGATCGTTTAGGGGAACAAAGTGCCTCTTTGCAGTTAACATTTATCTTATTTTTTGCAGCAGTTGCCTTACTCCTCCTCTTAGCAGCGATTTGGGGGGGATTAACCATAGCAAATCTTCTCATGCGCCCCATTACGCGACTCATTGTTGCAGCCGAACAAGTCAGCCAAGGGGATTTAACCGTTCAAGTGATGGCTGAAGGAATGAATAATGAATTAGGGAACCTAGCTCAAGCTTTCAATAGAATGACCTCTCAACTTAATACCCAAAGAAAAGAATTAATTAGTGCGAATAAACAAATTGACCGAAGACGAGAATTTATTGAAACGGTTTTGGCTCAAATTTCTGCCGGGGTTATTCGTTTGGACGAAAAAAGACGTATTGATCTGGTCAACCATCGAGCCGCGGCTTTGCTTTCTGAATCTTTAGAGAAAATAAAGAAAAAGAAGCTTGATGTTATTACCCCGGAATTAAGTCCACTTCTCGATAAAGCGCTTAACCAGCTTCCTCAACAACTCAATGAACAAATAACCCTTGTTCGCCGGGGATTGGCGTGCATATTACAAATTTCTGTAATTATTCAACAAGAAAAAGATATTGTTAAGGGATACGTTATTACCTTTGATGACGTCACAGCTTTAGTGGGTGCCCAACGAAAAGCAGCCTGGTCAGACGTTGCACGACGGATCGCTCATGAAATTAAAAATCCCCTTACCCCCATCCAATTATCGGCAGAACGGCTTAAACGGCGCTATTTAAAGGAAATTAATTCAGATCCCCAAACTTTTCAGGCCTGCATTGAGACAATAGTGCGGCAAGTTGGCCAAATTGGAAACCTCATAACAGAATTCTCATCATTTGCAAGAATGCCAAATCCCATTATGAAAGAAGAAGACATAAGCGAGATCTGTCGCCAGGCTGTCTTTTTACAAAAACAAGCTCGTCCCTCTCTTCTGTTTCAGTTGCAAGTTCCCGAAAATTCGGTTATTATTCGCTGTGATGCGCAACAAATCAGTCAGCTTTTAACGAACTTATTGCAAAATGCTATTAACGCGTTAGAAATGTTTTATACACTAGAAACATTATCAGCAGAACAACCATCATCTGCAACAATAGCCCTAACTCTTGAAGCTAAGGATGAGAAAATTTTGCTAGTTGTAGAAGATAATGGCCCTGGTTTCCCGAAAGAAGGGCGTGCGCACCTAACAGAACCTTATTTCACTACACATACAAAAGGGACTGGTCTGGGACTCGCAATTGTTGCTAAAATTGTTGAAGATCATCGGGGTAAACTTGAATTAGGCGATAGTTCTTTAGGTGGCGCAAAAGTTACCATTGAGCTTCCCATTTCGCCTGAAAATGACTAGAGAAGTAGAGCAATATTATGGCTCATGACATATTAATTATTGATGATGAAGCCGACATCCGAAATCTCGTCTCAGGCGTTTTGGAGGATGAAGGATATGTTACGCGTGTTGCAGCTGATGGAGCGAGTGGGTTAGATGCCATTAAAGCCAGACAACCCAGTTTGGTCATCCTAGATGTTTGGCTAGGAGATAGCGATCGCGACGGAATAAAAATACTCGAAATTATTAAACGAGATCATCCATACGTTCCTGTTGTAATGATTAGTGGTCACGGAACCATAGAAACTGCCGTCACCGCCATAAAGAATGGCGCCTATGATTTTATCGAAAAACCTTTTCAAACAGCTCGTCTTCTACTCGTCATACAACGAGCTATTGAATCTGCGCGACTCAAACGAGAAAATGCGGATCTGAAAATCAAAGTTGGTGACCACGTCGATTTGGTGGGTACTTCCCCAGCAATGCTTGTCATTCGTCAAACCATAGAGCGTGTCGCTCCAACCAATAGCCGCATTTTAATTGTTGGGCCTTCAGGGGCTGGCAAGGAAATCATCGCGAGAAAAATACACGCCTTATCTCGACGTACAGATAGGCCATTTGTTGTACTGAATTGTGCAACACTACACCCAGATCGATTAGAAGCTGAGTTATTTGGAACAGAAATAGTAGGCTTAGATCCAACTGTTCCCCGAAAAATTGGATTGCTAGAGCAAGCTCACAATGGAACTTTGTATTTGGATGAAGTGACGGATTTACCGCTACCGACTCAAAGCAAACTGATTCGTGTCCTTCAGGATCAATTCTTCACTCGCCTGGGCGATAATCAAAAAGTTGAGGTCGATGTTCGGATTACAGCATCTTCCAGTGCCAATATTCCACAAATGATACAAGATGGGCACTTCAGGGAAGATCTATTTTATCGATTGAATGTTGTCCCCATTGATGTTCCAGCTTTACAAGACCGTTTAACGGACATCCCTGAATTATTTCAACACTTTATGAATCAGGCGGCTTTGGCGCATGGGCGCCCCCAAAAACGCTTAAGTCCAGATGCTATGGTTGTGCTTCAATCTTATTCTTGGCCTGGGAATGTTCGGCAGTTAAAGAATGTGGTTGAATGGATCCTGATTATGGCCGGGAATGATTCTCGCGAAGAGGTTCGAGCGGATATGTTGCCCCCTGAGGTAAGATCAGACGCATCGTTAAGTGCTTCCACTCAAACACCCAACATTGTTGTGCTGCCCTTAAGAGAAGCTCGCGAAATGTTTGAGCGTGAATATTTGTTGGCTCAAGTTAATCGATTTGGGGGTAACATTTCAAAAACAGCTCGATTTGTGGGTATGGAACGCTCTGCTCTCCATCGGAAATTGCGCGCATTAGGCGTTCATGAAGGACGTTATCAAGAAGAAGAAACTTCGGCAGAAACTTCTAATCAAGAATTGAAGATTGCATGAAAGTCATTATCTTAGGAGCAGGTCAAGTTGGCTATAACATAGCCAAATACTTGGCTGTCGAAGAAAACGATGTCACAATTGTTGATGAATCCGCAGAGTTACTCCGAAAAATTGGCGATACATTAGACGTCCAACCAGTCGTCGGTTTTGCTTCGCACCCCGATGTATTGCAACAAGCTGGAGCAGCAGACGCAGATTTAATTATAGCTGTAACGGGATCAGATGAGGTCAATATTGTTGCCTGCGAGGTTGCAAATTCTCTATTTCATGTTGAAACAAAAATTGCCCGTATTCGAAATCAAAATTACTTAGACCCTTACTGGTCTAACCTATTTAGTAGCCGCAATTTAGCTATTGATCATATCATTTCTCCCGAAGTTGAAGTTGCACGAGCCATTAGCCGTAGCATTAAAGTTTCGGGCGCATTTGACGTTATCCCTTTATGTGGAAATCAAGTGAAAGTCATTGGCGTAAGATGTATGAGCAGTGCGCCCATTTTAAATACGCCATTACGTTTACTTCCGGGTTTGTTTCCAAAACTTGACCTTGTTGTTGTCTGTATTGTCCGAGGAATGGACGTCTTTATCCCAACCGGTGATCATCAAATGTTGCCCGGTGACGAGGTGTATTACATTGTATCCCAAGGTCAAACATCCGCTGCCATGAGTGCATTTGGATTTGCAGATTCTGCAACCCGTCGGGTCATTGTTATGGGGGGTGGAAATATTGGTATGACGCTCGTGGCCGATATTGAAGAAAATCAGCCAGATGTTATTACCCGTATTGTTGAGAAAAATCAAACTCGTGCTGAATATGTAGCACGCCACCTCAGACAAACTGAGGTATTATGTGGGGATGTCTTGGATGCAGAAGTATTGTCTGAAGCCAACGTGCAATCCACTGAAACCATCGTGGCGGTAACAGATGATGATAAAGTCAATATCTTAGCCTCTCTCCTTGCAAAACGAAATGGCGCAGGTCAAGCCTTAATTCTTTTGAACAATATGGCTTATTCTTCTCTTGTAACGTCTTTGGGTATCGATGCCGTTATCAGCCCACAAGCTATATCTGTCTCAACAATTTTACAACATGTTCGCCAGGGGCGCGTTCGATCAGCTCACTCTTTACGAGATGGGAGCGTTGAGATTATTGAGGCCGAAGCTCGTGAAACATCTCACATCATTGGATTGACCGTAGATGATATTAATATCAAAGGAGCCATGATGGTTGCCGCCCTTGTGAGGGATAATGAAATTACGGTTGCCCCCTCCCGAATTAGTATTCGGGTTAATGACCGCTTGATTTTGGCAGTTTCTAAAGAAGCTGTAAAAAAAGTTGAAAGACTTTTTGCCATACGTCCCAGTTACTTATAGGGATTATTGATGAACATTACAAAAGATTTATCCTAATCTTGTAAATGACTTCAGTATACTTTAAAAATTCATATTCTTAAAGTTTTTCCTGGAAAAATTTAAGCATTCCGCTTATGTATAAGAAATACATTTTACAATACTGTCAAAATTACTAAAAAATAAATGGAAGTGATCATGACATTTGAAAATAAATTGGTTGCTGTTTTAAATAAAGATATTGAACCTGGTATTGTTTTGAATGCCTTGGCACACATGTCTGTTGGATTGGGGGGTGATGTTGGCAAATCTTCCTTACAGGTGGATGATTATATAGATGCGGAAGGCAACGTCTACCCAAATATTTCCCGAATTCCATTTATTATATTGCGAGCAAAGTCAAATGAAATTCGCAAAACTGTGAGTGCCGCCAAAGAACATGGTGTGTTGCACGGCACTTTTTTAAATACAATGACTGGGGGAACATACCAAGAACAATTGCTGCGCACGGCCGCATCCCCAGAAGAAACTTTAATTTATTATGGATGCGTTTTATTTGGTAATTGGGAAATTGTTTCGCAAGTGACACGCAAATTTTCTTTGTGGAGATGAAAGATGAAAATTTGGATGTGGAATATGTGTTCTTTAAAGGATATGAAAAATACATCTTATTTACCACAAAGCATATTACGGTTAGAAAAAGGAAATTGGTTTGTCTGACAGTACAAAATTAAAATTAGATGGCATTGAAGATGGCGCTCTGGTAGCAGTTGCTATGTCAGGAGGCGTTGATTCATCTGTAACGGCAGCTCTCATGGTGGAAGGTGGTTATCAAGTTGTTGGTATCACTCTTCAATTATATGACCATGGCAAAATGGTCAATAAAAAGGGAGCTTGCTGTGCCGGGCAGGATATTTATGATGCAAGAACGGTAGCAGATCGTTTCGGGTTTCCTCATTATGTTTTAGATTATGAAAATGTCTTTCGACAAGGTGTTATTGATGACTTTGTTGACAGCTATTTGCAAGGAGAAACTCCTGTTCCCTGTATCCGATGTAATCAACGCGTAAAATTTAAAGATTTATTGACCACTGCACGGGATTTAAGTGCGAAAGCCCTCATCACAGGTCATTACGTACGACGCTTACAGGGTGAAAAGAATGCAGAGCTCCACCAAGCTCTCGATCCCTCACGCGATCAAAGTTATTTTCTTTTTACCACCACACAAGATCAATTAGATTATTTACGTTTTCCACTGGGGGTAATGCCCAAATCCGAAACACGACAGCATGCTCGTCGACTGGGATTAAGTGTTTCTGAAAAGCCTGATAGTCAAGACATTTGCTTTGTACCATCCGGCGGTTACGCAAGTGTCGTTGAAAAATATCGCCCCGGATCATTGGATCCCGGGGAAATTGTCCATGTGGATGGACGTGTTTTAGGAAATCATACCGGAATAATTAATTTTACCATTGGTCAGCGCCGAGGCATTGGCGTTTCGAGCACGGATCCTTTATTCGTTGTATCTCTTGATCCGGATACGCGTCGTGTCATGGTTGGTCCTCGCGAAGCTCTGGCTAAACCCCGCATCTGGGTGCGGGATGTAAATTGGCTTTGTAACAGTGAGGCATTTGAGAAAGGTCAAAAAGCGTCTGTAAAAATCCGCTCGACTCAAGATCCTATTCCCGCAACAATTTATTGTCGCGGACAGAACCTGGCGGAAGTGGAATTTGAAACGCCCGAATATGGCGTTGCGAATGGCCAAGCTTGTGTATTTTTCATCGGCTCTCAAGTTTTGGGAGGTGGGTGGATTACCAAGGCCCCCTTTTAATTTCATTCCTTACCTAGTCAAATGAGCCGCTTATGGTTCTCTCAAAATGCAAAATCAAAATAATTATGCATCTTATAAAATTCTTCATATAAACATTTGCGCTTTCTTAAAAATTTAACACATAATTAACAAATGGATAGATAGTCTATGTAATGAGGCCTAAATAAGTCGGGTCAAATATTGGCACTATAGAGGGAGAAAGACTAACGTGGCGGACCCATCTTTGAATGAGCACCGGCCTAAAAAGTCGAATTCTAAATCGCATTCAAAATCGGGGTCTGTTTTCCCCTGGAAGCGATGGGATATAATCTTGAGCACGGTTGTGCTTAATCTCTTATCCCTTTCCATTCCTCTTTTTGTCTTGCAACTTTATGACCGCGTTATCCCAAATCAATCATTCGGGACCCTTACCCTACTTGGAATTGCAGTCGGTATAGCTGCCCTTCTGGAAGCAAGCTTACGCTTTAGTCGTGGCTATGTATTGAGTTGGCTCGGCATGCACTTTGAACATGGTGCGGCAGTGGGCGCCTTTCAGCATCTGGTTAATGCAACCTTGAATGACCTCAATAAAAGAGGTGTGGGCGAACATGTTGAAAATATTGAAAGTGCAACGATATTAAAAGAATTTTTAGCCGGACAAGGATTTTTAATCCTGCTAGATCTTCCTTTTGTTTTCTTATTCTTAGGAATTATTGCATATTTTTCCCCGCCCATTGCTTTGGCAGCAACTGCAATTTTGGTTGTATTCGTTCTGCTTGCCTGGTTTCTGGGAATCGTTTTGCGCCGGTATTTGGAAAAGCAACTGGATCTAAACGATCGACGTTATAATTTTATCGTTGAAATTCTCACAAATCATCACACGTTGAAAGCCCTGGGGATGGAAGATCTTCTTTTGCGTCGTTATGAACGTCTCCAAACCCAATGTTCCGATGTCAATTATAAGGTTTATTTATATTCTGCCGAAGCCCGAGATTTGGGCAATATGTTTTCCTATATTTTATTTGTGGGTATCGTTGCTGTGGCCACACTGCAAGTCATCACGTCATCAACATCAGTCGGTATTATGGCAGCTTGCATAATTCTTACAAATCGAGCTATGCAACCCATCCAAGCCGCCATGGGCGTTTGGACACGTTTTCAATATTTTACCATTGCCAAGAAACGGATTGAGGATCATTTTAATTTAAAACTTGAACCCCCTTTGGCACAAGGAATCACTAAACCCATTCAAGGGAAAATTACTTTAAAAAATGTTTGCTTTCAGTATAACGATGATTCACCAGAAATTTTGAAGGGAATTGATCTCAGTGTCTCCCCCGGCTCTGCGGTAACGATTCATGGTAAAAATGGGGCCGGAAAAACAACGCTCATGTTAGTCTTAATGGGTAATCTCCATCCCTCTATGGGAAGCCTTTTGATTGATGATGAGCCCCTATCATCCTACCATTACAGAGATTTACGGCGTCAAATAGCCTACGTGCCTCCTAAAGGAATTTTATTTCAAGGGACAATCATTGAAAATATGACAATGTATAGGGGTGCAGCTTATGTTGATGATGCCTTAGGACTTTCTCGCCAACTCGGATTGGATGAATGGATCCATCACTTACCTCAAGGGTATGATACAAAAGTTGGCGACCAACTTTTTCTTCTTCTTCCCGATGGTATTCATCAACGAATTTGCTTAGTAAGAGCATTGGTAAATCGCCCGAAAATCTTAATTTTAGATGAAGCCAATACATCCCTGGATGAAAATGGCGATCAACTGCTCAAACAAGTCGTCCGAAGCCTTCATGGTGTGGTAACTGTTATATTTGTTACTCATCGCCCCTCTATTCAAGAGATAGCCGATGCCTCATACGAATTAACAGATGGCTTTCTATTATCTAAGGATAAATTATCTCTTCCTAGAAAGAGGGATGACTTAGATGGAACGTCTTCAGATTCAGAACAAAATCAAGAAACATCTTTGTCATCAGACGAAGAAATAAAATCCCCAAAATCAAAAAAGAATGGGGGACAGAAAAAAGAAAACATGAAAAATTTAGCTCCAGGAAATGGAAAAACCGATACTCACTTAAATATCTCGGCCGATCACTTAGGAATAAATCATGGCAAAATCATTTAATTATTACGATTGTGTCATGCCGTTGTTAGAAGCATTAGGTTGGCAAGGACATGCCCGTCGAATTTTTGAGGCCGTTCCGTTTCTGGAAAAACAAATCTCATTAACGGATTTGCGAAATCTCATGGCTAACCTAGGGTATTCCAGTAAAGGTCATACCCTAAAGTTACAACAATTACATAGAGATTTATTGCCCGCTTTGTTTGTCACTAAGAGCGGGGAAGTTTATATTTTATCTGAAGAAGAAGATGGAATTATCCATGCTGTAGATTGCGAGAAAAGTCAAAAAGTAACGCTTTCAACAACTTCTCGAATAAAAGGGACTGCATACTCATTTTACCAAAAACCTGAAAAGGAACCCGCCCGCGGCGGTTGGCTTTCTGGTATATTAGAACGTTTCCATTCTTTTATTTATTGGTTAATGGGTCTGGGGTTTTTAACAAGCATACTCAGCTTAAGCTCCATCGTTTTTATCATGGCTGTTTACGATGAGGTCGTCCCCTCTCGCTCGCAAATTACTCTTGGGTACTTTGTTTTGGGATTGGTTCTAGCTTTGTGTTGTGTCCAATTCGTGCACATCCTCCAAAATCGCGCTCTATCCTATTTTGGAGCACGCCTAGATTTGATTATTGGGAGTGAAGTCATGCGGCACGTTATGAACCTACCCATGGGTTTAGTAGAAGGCGCATCCGTTGCCAGTCAGGTAGCTCGCTTGCGCCAATTTGATGGCATTCGGGAAACATTTACAGGTCCCATCGCTAATATTATCCTTGAAGGGCCCTATATGATTTTTTTCCTGATTGTTCTCTTTCTGGTCGCAGGGCCTATCGTTATTGTTCCTTTGCTTATGATATTTGTTTTTATCATTATGCTTTTCCTAATGGCCCCCGTTTTACGACGATCTACACATAAAGTTTCAACAGCCTCCCTTGAACGGCGAAAATTCCTACTCGAGGGAACCTCTAACTTAACAACCATAAAACATTTAGCCGCAGAAAAAACATGGGTAGATCGTTTCCAAGAAGTGAGTGCTTCTTTATCCGTAGCTCAAAAGCAATCCGAACTCCTCTCATCCTTATCTATAAACTTAAGTCAGATGATCATGAAAATTGCTGGAATTTCTGCAATCATTTGCGGGGCCGTTCGTGTCACAGAAAATTTAATGTCCATTGGGGCGTTGATGGCCGTTGTCCTTCTTGTGTGGCGAGTTCTTTCTCCCCTACAAAGTGGCTTAATGGTGTTGGGACGGTTTGATCTCATTATGGAAAGCTTAGAACAAATTAATCGGCTAATGAGTTTACCCTCCGAACGACGTCATGTAACAGAAAGTCCACATCGTTTTGACGGATTGGTTCGTATTCAAAATGTTGGATTTCGATATCCAAATGACCCCCAACCAGCCATACAAGGTATTATGATGGAAGCCAAACCCGGGGAAATTATTGCAATCGTTGGCCAAAATGGGTCCGGTAAAACAACGCTTATAAAATTGTTGTTGGGTTTTTATTATCCCCAAGCAGGTTCTATTACAATTGACGGTATTGATATTCGTCAATTTGACCCCATGGTTTTACGACAATCCCTTGCCTACGTTCCACAGCAAAATCAATTTTTTCATGGAACGCTTGCTCAAAACTTACTATTTTCTGCTCCCGAAGCCACCGAAGAACGGATGATTCAAGCTGCAGAAAAAGCAGGATTATTATCTCAAATTATGACATTACCTGAAGGCTTTGAAACAAGAATTGATGAACAGGTGATGAACATTTTCTCTTCAGGTTTCTTGCAAAAGCTTAACTTAGCACGCGCCTATATCCGAAAATCAAATATTATTATTATGGATGAACCTGGCAATACTCTTGATCAAGAGGGTGATGAAACTTTACGTCAAACCATAACAGAATTTCGCGGAAAAAAAACAGTCATTATGGTCACCCATAGACCGAGTTTAATCAATTTAGCCGATCGTGTTTTATCCCTTCACAAGGGTTCTATGCGGGTTTTCGGCCCCAGAGAGAAAGTTCTGGAAGTCATTAAAGGGGAAGTAATATGACAAACGAAACACCCACAAACATCGTATCAGATAGCACAGACGATCGAAAAGTGAACCGCCAGCTTCCTTCACTTAACCGCTCGCTTCATATTGAAGAGGGCCGTCCCCCCCATAGCAGTCGGATGAATATTTTAATTGCTTGCGGCATTGTTTTTGCATTTATTGCATGGGCCGCTATTACTCCTATTGATGAAATTAGCGTAGCAAACGGTCAAATTATCCCCACAGGATTTATAAAATCTGTTCAACATTTAGAGGGGGGCCAAATCACACAAATTAATATTCATGAAGGTGACTTGGTAAAAGAAGGAGACGTTCTCCTTGTTCTTGATGGAAAAGGTGGACAGTCTGAGCTTGAACAAGCCCTTGCAAAAGAAGCCTCTCTTAAAATAAAAGCCGAACGATTACGGTCTTTTGGCTTGGAACAAAAGCCAAATTTTAGTGAATTTGGGGCCGCCTATAAAAGTCTCGTCGAAGATCAGCAGGCCATCTATGACATGCAAGTCCGGAATCGAGAAGACCAAAGAGCAGTCATCGATAAACAACATGAGCAACAAAAAGCACTCCTCAACCTCCAACGTGGTCAAGAAAAGGACTTACGAGATCAGCTGGCTATTGTTGAAAAACAACGAGATGTCACTAAAGAACTTTATGAAAAGCGTCTGAAGACGGGTACAGAATATCGAGCCAATGAAGAGAATGTCTCACGTGTTCGCAAAGAGCTGGATCAAGTAAAGAATCAAATGCAACAAACACGTCAAGCCATTGCAGAAGCTGATAATAAACTTACGGAATTGGGAACAAATTTACGCAATGTGGCCTTAACCGAAATGGGCAATACAACAGGAGAAATTGCCCAAGTTAAAGAATCCATTACGAAATTGCAAGATCGCGTCAATCGTTTAGAAATCAAATCCCCCGTTTCTGGAATTGTAAAAGGGTTGAAAACCAACACTCTAAAAGGAGTTATTCAGCCAGGAGAAGAAATTATGCAAATTGTCCCGGCCAACGCGATGGAAGTTGAAGCACAAATAAACCCCAAAGACATAGGTAATACCCAAGTTGGTCAAGATGTTACCATTAAGGTTTCCGCATATGATTATTCTCGATTTGGAAGTATTGAAGGAAAGCTTCATGCCATTTCAGCTTCCACCTTTTTGGATGATAATAAAAAACCTTTTTATAAGGCTTTCATTAAAATGAACCAATTATATGTGGGCAAAGACCCAAAGCAAAACCGTATTTCCGTCGGTATGACTGTTGTGGCTGAAATCCACACTGGAGAAAAGACTTTGCTCCAATATCTCACCAAGCCCGTTTATAACGCCGTAAAAACATCCTTTAGGGAGCGATAGAAAGACATATTAAATTTTACATCAATAAGCTAATTGGTGATTTTTAATAGGAGTTAAAATCATGGATGATAAGATGTCTTGGCTTCTCTCTAGTAGAGGTTGGACGAAAGATCTTGCTCTAGGCTTACTTACAAGTCTTTTTAAGGTGCATAGTCTGGGAATAGGTGGTTTTACGGCGTATCTAGCAGCAACCAAAAATCATCATTTGCAATCAGATTGCAAAACTATGATCTTTCTTACTTATTATTATTTAGCCCTGGGATTAGGATCTATACTATGGTCTTGGAAAAATGCTTATGAAGGACAAGATTATTTTTCTCTAGATCCGGATTCTGAAAATGGGAAAATTTCACTAATAAATGCCAAAATTTGGGCATTCTGCTCCTTTTTTTCTTATATCTTCGCAACCATTATTTTTGGCATATTTATTACTTTACCTTCAAAATTTTAATCATTTTGGCATCAAGTTTATAGGGATCGTTACTATAAAAAATACGTTTACCCTTTTTGCTTTTTTTCATCCAAATGGTTTGATAAGTAAAATAGACAGGTACATATTCATCGGGCGTGAGGGTTTGGGTCTCCCCTGAATTAATAGCCGATTGAATGCTATCGCAAGACCATTGGCTGTCATGATTTAAGACCCAAGCTGCCAGTTTTAAAGGATATTTTAAGCGAATACACCCGGAGGAAAATGCTCTGGCTCTCTTGGTAAATAAATGTTGATCGGGCGTTCCATGAAGATAAATTATATAGGGATTTTCGATATTAAATTTAATTTGTCCCAAAGCATTATGAATCCCAGGACTTTGGCGTAAATAATAATTTTTAACCTCATTTAGCCAATCGGCAGCATCAGGATCAATAGTCTTTCCCTGTCGATCTGTAATGATAAAATTAGCGCGACGGACATAGGCTGGATCATTACGAATCTTTGGTAATTTGTCATTTATGAAAATACTATGGGGTACGCCCCAAGAAGGATTGAGAACGATATTCCTGAGCGTGGCATAAAACAGGGGCGTCTTCCTATCCGGACGACCCACGATAATGGGCATCATTAACGTCACTTGTGAATCCTCATACCCATGAAGAACGTAACCAGCCACATTCACAATAATATGTTTGTGCCCCAAATCATCGGGTAACCATCGCAATCGTTCCATGTTCACAATAATTTTTCGAATCCACTCTTTTACAGGAAAATTAAGCATGTCCCGCGTCCGGGTTCCTACGGTCCCGTCCATATCCAAACTGTACCGTTTCTGAAACTCATTTAAGGCTGCCCTAACATTCTCATCAAATTTTTCACCACTATCCAATACCGGATCCAAACAACCGTGAGAAATCAAAATTTGGCGAAGAATCACAACTTCTTTGTCACTATCTCCAAACTTTAAGGGAGTTGACAGGGTCAATTTTGGTTCTTGTATGTGCCCCTGTTCTTGATGCCGATAATCTGCCAATATCCCTTTCAAATCTTGATATTGAGGGATATTCGGAGCCATAAGACGCAATTTATTGCCTTCTGTTTTTTTATCCTGCAAAGCATCAATAAGCAACTCAATTGCGTGGGTTTTGGGGCTATGAAATTTTATGTCATGACTTATCTTCATAGGATCAATTCGCCCTATGCGCACATGGTCAATAAACTCTAAAAATCTCCTAGTTAGCAAAATTTCGGCATTTACCCAATTTTCTTCCACTAAAGGTTTTGGTACCTCAATAAGGTGAACAACATCCTCATAGTCTTCAGGATTCAATCCTTCTTGATCGACTGTCTTTAATACATCGATGGCAATTTTTCCGAATCTCGTTAACTGACCCTTTTCAAACCAAACCGGTTGATTATTCATTTTTTCGTAAAATACAACCATCGCGGGGGTTGTTAGATTTGAGGTATTCAAAGCATCTTGAAAGGAACTCTCGCCTTTAAAAAGAGAAAATAGAGAGAATACCTCCCTAACTTCTCTTTCACCCTTAGCGGGTAAAATAAGAAGGGTCGGAGCTAAAATGATCATCAAAAATATTTTTAATCTTTTCATCGGTTCCCCTTTAGGTCGTTGTCAGTATTGAAGATGGCTGAAAAATATATAGGCCATAAATACACCATTACGAAGAAGATAATAAAGAGGGGGGATATCGATAGGTGAATAAAAATTCTCTAATGAAAATTTTTATACCCAATCTCCTACCACGGTTTGGTAACTCACTAAGACAGCAAGTGCTGCGGTTTCTGCCCGCAATATGCGCGGCCCTAAACTAATAAATTTCGTAAATGAAAATGAATTAAGATAACATATTTCTTGAGAAGAAAACCCGCCTTCTGGGCCAACAAAAAATCCAACTGGAGCTTTGACAGGCAAAGAACTTAAAGCTTCTCTAATGGAAGGAACCTCGCCACGTTCTTGACAAACAAACAAGGGAATGTGACTATCCCAAGAACTTAATGCCTTGTTTAATGGCAGTAACGGATAGAGTTTGGGAATGTCGAATCTCTCGCATTGTTGTGCGGCATCAATTGTCGCCGCCGTTAAGCGTTCGGGATTGACTCTAGATACATTACACCGCTCCGTCATCACTGGGTGGAAGTGACGCACTCCTAATTCTGTAGCCTTTTCCATCAGAAAAATCAGAGGGTCATGCTTCAGGGGAGCAAAGAACAAAGAAACCTCTGGCACACCAACTGCAGGTCGAACTTGGCTTTCAATTGTCATTGCGGAATTTGTCTTTGATAGCGTGGTTAATACGGCTGACCATTCGCCATCTCGCTCATTAAATACTCCCAATCTATCTCCCAGTTTTGCTCGCAAAACATGGCGCAAATAATGATTTTGCCCTTCTGTTAAAATCAAAACCTGATCCGCAAACAGATCGTCTGAATGATACAATCGCGTCATGATTTCTCCTTAATTATGACTACTTATAGTAGTTGAGAGATTACCAAAAAAAAGGTAACTTTTGAATAAAATTTAATGGGAGTGAAATCATGAACTACAAAACTATACCAAAACACTTATCGGGATTTAGTCTCATTGAGCTCGCTTTAGTTTTAATTGTGATTGGTATTCTCACAGGGGCTATTTTTAAAGGTCAGGATATTTTAGAAGCCGCAAAATATCGAGCTGTTTTAAATGAAATTGAACGTATACGCACTGCCGTTTCTCTTTATCATGACACCTTTGGACAATGGCCAGGCAACGATTCGGAAGCTAAAATGCGTTTTGGCAATAGTGTGGAGAATGGTCAAGGAAATGGGATTCTTAGCGCGGGAGAAAAAACTCAATTTTGGATTCACTTGGCCAAAGCTGCACACCTTCCCGAATTAACGGCTCCCTCCTCAAAATTGGGTGGGCAATTTAGTGTTGAGGGTGATTTGGCTTTAAGAAAGAATTTCCTTGTCCTCTCTCAACCAGAAAAGGCCGGACTTTTGACCCCAAAACAGGCCGCCACGCTTAAAGCAAAAGCGGGTGAAAAAGACCCCTTAGGCGGACAAATTCTCATTACTGAAGGTTCAGGTGCGGCTAATGGAAGCTGTATACGAGAAGGTGTCTTTAACTTTACAGTGAATACACCAAATTGCATTCTAAGGGTGGAATTGAATTAAAGGGCGTGATATTTATATGTATAGTCTTGTACCAATCATTAAATAAGCCCTTATAGGAAGAAAAACTTTCTAAAAGGTTAAGAAAGGAAATAAATATGTCCTCCCTAAACCATACAACAGATGGAAATTTTACAAAAGATGTTCTGCAATCTGATATTCCAGTTATCGTTGATTTCTGGGCAGAATGGTGTGGCCCTTGCCGCATGATTGCTCCTATTTTGGAAGAAGTCGCCAAAGAGCTAGAGGGAAAGGTAAAAATTTTAAAATTGAATATTGATGAAAATCCCTCAATGCCCGCTCAACTCGGTGTACGCAGTATCCCAACGTTAGCCTTGTTTAAAAATGGCCAGGCTATATCGACAAAGGTAGGACTTGTTACGAAGACGAAGATTATCGAGTGGGTAGGAACGGCAGTTTAGTTAGTTTATAGATCGTCGAGTTTTTTTGTATACATTAGGGATTACAAAAAAACTCGATTAAAGCTTCCTAGTTGAATTCAACTTTCAACACAGTATAGGCTCGACTTCCGCCTGGTGTTGTAACTTCAACCATATCCCCAATTGTTTTGCCAATTAGGGCTCTCGCCAGGGGAGAAGTAATCGATAGCTTCTGTTGGCGAATATCTGCCTCATCTCCCCCAACAATCTGATAAAGATGTTCTTCTTCTGTATCTTCATCAACTAAGGTAATTGTGGCTCCAAACTTAATATTTTCCCCAGAAAGCTTAGAAACATCTATAACATCGGCAAGGCTAATTTTCGACTCAAGTTCGGCAATACGGCCTTCAATAAAACCTTGCCGATCCTTAGCTGCATGATATTCAGCATTTTCAGACAGATCACCATGTTCACGTGCATCAGCAATGGCGCGAATAACGGCCGGCCGTTCAACTTGCTTTAGGTGACGAAGCTCTTCTTGAAGCTGAAGATAGCTTTTTTCCGTCATGGGGATCTTTTTTTCCATATCATTGAATCCACTTAAAAAATTGCATTATAAATTATAAGCCCACAAAATATATCACTCTTATGATATTGGCAAGCCCAAACATTCAAACTTTGTTAATCTTTCTTCATTTAGTCTAAAGGGGAAAGGTTGAACAACTGTTAATACCATGATGATAAATGCATTATCCAGTACTTTTTCAGCATCAATTGACGACGTCCTAAAGTACGCCGCTCGATTTCACAAACAACAGGCATTTATAGTTGTTGTACTGGATCATGTCAATGAACAACAAAATCATATCGAAGATTTAGCCTCGCAATTATACCCTATTTTAAAAAGAAATGTTCGGGCAACAGATATGATCATTCGCTTTAGCCAAGATTCTTGGGTGATTTGCCTTGATGATTGCACTGAGCGACTTCTCCAATGGACTCAGTATGTTATTGAAAGTATGCTCTATCGTCGTAAACTCAAAGCCTCCAAATTTAGTGGCGTTTTGACTTCCGTGAGGGGTACATTCCTCAAAGAAAATAATGCAGCCAAAGCCATTAAAGCAATTGAACATGAAATTGAATGCTCCAAAAACATCCTTCACAAACACAAGGTTATGCACAAAACGGCAATTGCTTTTCCTGATTCTTCAAATAAACTAATGGAGACAATGCCCTTAATCAATCAAGGAATTATCGAGAATCGCTTATTTTTAGCTTTTCAACCTATCGTCGACACTCATTCTCGACAGCTATATTATTATGAATGCCTCGCAAGACTAGTCGATGACCAAGGACAAATTGTTCCTGCAGCGCATTTTATACCTCAATGCGAGAGGAGTGGTTTAATCCAGCTCATCGATCAAAAAATTCAACAACTTGCTCTTGAAGAATTGATGAACGATCGACATGTAAGATTGGCCATCAACGTTTCTGCCATTACAGCCTGTGAGTCCCGATGGTTAGATACATTAAAAGCTCAAATGCGAGCCCGTCCAGACTTGCAAGGGCGTCTTATTGTTGAATTAACCGAAACCTCTGTTTTTCAAAATATGAATGAATCTATAGAATTTATGACACAATTACATGACCTCGGATGCCCCATTTCGATTGATGATTTTGGTGCAGGCTATATGTCCCTATTACACTTAAAATCAGACCTCGTTCAAACTGTTAAAATAGACGCTCAGTTTGTCAAAGACTTGAAAGCAGATTCTAATAATATTCATTTCATTCGAGCCATTATGGCTCTCACTCAACCTTATGGAATTAAATGTGTAGCAGAAGGGGTAGAAGATGCCCCTACGGCGCAGGCGTTAGCTCAAGAGAATGTGGAATACTTGCAAGGATACCATATTGGCAAACCTTCTCACTTCCGATCTTGGATATGAGAACGGGGGCATGTTTCTTTCTGAAGATTTTGCAAAATTTTACTTGGAGTGAGCAATTGCCCTAGGAAGACACCAGTCGGATTTTTGCACCCATATATTGTATAAAAGGGTATTCCATATTGGTTAAAGCTTTTAAGGTAAGATGTAATTTTAGGATCACGATTCGTCCAATCTGCTTCCATCACAACAACATTTGGGGCTTGAAAAGCCTCTAGAACTTCCTTTTGCTTGAGAACAAAGTACTTATTTGCTTGGCAGGTCAAACACCAATCTGCTGTGACCGTGACAAAGACTGTTTTACCTTCTTTCACATATTTTGTGATGAGCTCAGGTTTAAAAGGCTGCCATATTTTTTTTTCTTCAAAGGCGATTATTGCTTTCTTTTGTGTCATCAATGGGGGAAGAGCAAAGCTAGCCATAATCAAAAGACTGGCTCCCAACCACGCCATTTTTTTACTCACTTCCGAACCATTCTTGGACTTCTTTAATACCACGGAAATGATAAGCATAATTACGGCAACCAGAGCTGCACCTATTTGTCCAATTTCGGCAATTAAAACATAAGCCAACCAAACAGTTGTCAAAGCAATTAAGAAACCCATACCATATTTAACTGTCACCATCCATGAGCCAGGCTTGGGAAGTCTTGTTGCTGTTTGTGGAAAAAAGGCGATAAGAAGAAAAGGCAAAGCAAGACCAATACCCATGGCTAGGAAAATGGATAGAATTTCCAAACTCCCCCTACCCAATGCAAACGCCAATGCCGTTCCCAGAAAAGGAGCTGTACAAGGAGTCGCAAGTGCCGTAACTAAACTTCCTTCAAGAAAAGACCCTGCCAAACTTTCTCTATGGGGGGAAATTCCGCCAAGAGAAGACAAAAAAGCAGGTAATCGAAATTCGAAATAGCCAAACAAATTACAGGCAAATAATGTCAAAATACCAATCAAGGCGATAATGAAATAAGGCTCTTGAAATTGTAAACCCCACCCAACAGCATGACCTGAAAGTTTAAGAAGAATTGCCCCTCCCGCCAGGAGAAGGAAAGAAAAAAGGATACCCAAAACGGTAGCTAAAAATTCTTGACGAACAGCATGCTGATGCCCTCCCCCATGACGTATAACCGACAAAACCTTCAAGGACAAAACGGGAAGAACACACGGCATAAGATTTAAAATAAATCCCCCAATAAAGGCCATAAGCAACATAGTCACCCAAAAGATCATCCCGAGAGTTTCGGCTTTCACAATGGCCTGAACTTCAAAAGCCTCTGATTCGCTGCCCATGGTCAAAGTAACGGGCTTCCCCACAAGGTTAGGTATGTAGGTGGGTTTGTGTTGATCATCTGAAAAAATAGAGGCAACATAAGTGATTGTCTTTTGGTCTTTAGATAACGAAATTTGAGGAACGTCAACGAATAGATCCTGCAGCTCAATAAAGAGATCTGGCAACTCATTTCTCAAAAAAGTTCCTTGGGATTTGTGGGCAGTGACTTTAAGACGAGGGGATGTATCTTGCTCTCCCAAAACCTCTACACTCTTAATTTGGAAATCACGCTGACTTCTTGCGGAAGTCTGTTGTTCCAAAGCTTGTGCCTCTCCCTGTTGATTGAACCATTTTTCTCGTTTGGGAACTCTGGTCATGGCTTTTTGAAGCAGGGACTCTTCAGAACTTAAGGTTTTTTTGCCGGGTGGTAAATCTAATTTTACATCCCCCATCACGGGCAAACAATTTGATTCATCACACGCGAGCATGTCTACTTGTAAAACAGCCTGCATAGGCTGTGAAGGATCTATTAATTCAACCTGAAGCGGAAAAATGACTTCTCCTTTATACGCATTCACAGATCCCAATTCTGTTTGATAGCGGTGGGGAAACGGCCACATTATGGTTACAGATTTTATATTTTTTGACCCCTCCCACGTGAGGTTAAATCCGTAACCTGCCACCCCAGGTGAACGCCAATAGGTTTTCCAACCCGCAGCAATTTGGGCCCGTAAACCCAACATAAGCGTTGTGTCACTCCCCACAGTTGTTGATCCAGAAATAAGGGAAAGTTTAACCTGATCGCCTTCGCCCCCGTAAACCCCTCGACAAAATATTATTATAATGACCAAACAGATTTTTAAGAAATTTGTAAGAGATGACGTATAATTTCGCATTAATTTGCCCGATAATTTTCAACCGCTAACCGCTTAATTTCCTTTTGAATTTTCTCAAAAGATCGAAACTCAATTTGACGAACACGCTCACGCGAGATGCCAACGTTTGCACTAATTTCTTCTAAGGTTAAGGGGGGATCTTTAAGTCGTCGCTCCCTAAATATTTGATGTTCACGTTCATTAAGACAAGTCATAGCATTTTCAAGCAAAGTTCTTCGTTTAGATAACTCATCAGAATGAATTGTCTGCATTTCTTGATTTTCGCGATCATCAACTAACCATTCAATCCACTCCGGCGCTTCTTCCTCACTCGTCCTTACCGTGACATTCAAGGAACGATCACCCGCAAGCCGCTGATTCATATCATGAATCTCGCTTTCATCTACGGATAGTTTTTTAGCTAAAGCTGCAACAATTTCCGGATTCAGTTCCCCTTCTTCAAAAGCATGTATTTGACGTTGAGCTTTGCGTAAACTAAAGAAGAGCCGTTTTTGAGCCGAAGTTGTACCGATTTTAACAAGGGACCAGGTACGTAAAATGTAATCTTGAATACTTGCCTTTATCCACCACATGGCATAGGTGGATAACCGAAATCCTCGATCCGGGTCATAATGTTTCATGGCTTGCATCATGCCAATGTTTCCTTCAGCGACCAAATCACTTAAAGGCAAACCATATCCTCGATAGCCGCTGGCAACTTTTGCAACAAGTCGAAGATGGCTTGCAACAAGCTGCTCTACAGCTTGTGAGTCACCATCATCCCGCCACTTCTTAGCTAATTCATACTCCTCTTCCAATGTGAGCATGGGTAAGTTTCGAATTTGACGAACGTAATGCTTGTTAAGTTCATCACGATCTTGATTTTGATAGACGTTTGACATGAGTATTTTGTCCAATAAAATCTAATGATAAGACGCGACTAATTCTAATGTTCCACATTAAAATAGTAACTGAGGAAATTCTTTGAATGCAATGCCAAAGGCTTAATATTTCTAAATTAATTTATTTAATTTGTCAAGATTGTTGGGTACAGTCGTCAACGATGTTCCCTAGAAACGTCCCTTAGGTTAAAGGAAAGTCTCTTGTGAAAATAAGAGAGTCTACCCGGAGCTTATGTTCTTTAAGATGGGGATTTTTAATTTTACAAACCCTGGGGTGCTAGAAGACCCATAGCTTCGCGGATTTCTTTCATATGACTTTCCGCAAGAGTTCTTGCGTGCACAGCCCCACGGTTCAAAATTTGATCCAGCTCACCTTTATCTTTCAACAACCGATGCATTTCCTGGCCAATCGGTAAAATTTTTGCCATGAGAAGCTCTGTGAGTTCCTTTTTAAAGCTCGAGAAATCTTTTCCCGCAAAAGTTTCACAAACTTGTGCTGCCGATTGATCCGAAAGACACGCATAGATATTAATAAGATTGGCAGCTTCAGGCCGAACCTCTAGATCTTTGACTTCTGCCGGGAGCGCTTGTGTATCCGTCTTCGCTTTTCGAACTTTTAAGGCCAACGTATCGGCATCATCCATCATATGAATACGTGAATATTCAGAAAGATCAGACTTACTCATCTTAGACGTTCCATCCCGCAAGCTCATAACCCGCATGCCTGCTCCTCTTATAATAGGTTCAGGGTAAGGAAAAACCTCTCGATCAAATTGACGATTAAATAAACCCGCAATATCGCGCGTTATTTCCACATGTTGCTTTTGATCTTCGCCAACGGGCACATGAGTTGCTTTATAAATGAGCATATCAGCCGCCATCAAAACCGGATAAGCATAAAGACCCAAACAAGCATTTTCTCGATGCTTACCTGCTTTTTCTTTAAACTGGGTCATTCTATTGAGCCAGCCCATAGGTGTAATACAACTAAAAATCCAA
Organism: Alphaproteobacteria bacterium; assembly: GCA_016870095.1. Taxonomy (NCBI): domain Bacteria; kingdom Pseudomonadati; phylum Pseudomonadota; class Alphaproteobacteria; species Alphaproteobacteria bacterium. The sequence continues at coordinate 28,826 of VGCI01000004.1, forward strand.
GCCAATTCAGTATGAGTAGGTACATGACTCTGAACAAAAATTGTTGATTTGTTTAAATCTATTCCACTCGCAAGATACGCTGCCGCCACGATACGTGTATTTTCAGCAAGTCCTTTCACATCTTCTAAAGTTGTTAAGGCATGCAAATCCACAATACAAAAGAGGTTCTCGTCCATCTCATATTGCATAGAAACCCAATTCCGGATTGCACCCAAATAGTTCCCTAAATGAATATCACCCGTTGGGCGAATACCTGAAAAAATCCGTGTCATATTTGACTCTCCTAAACAATTAATTTCGCCTTAGCGCCTGGCGAATATGGGTCAGATTAAAGGCACCTGTTAATTGTCCCATGCCTGCGAAAATAATCATACCGCAGAAGATGATTCCAAAAACAGAAACAATTTGAAGAAGCAAAGTTTCTGGCATCCTCTCAAGCCAGAGATTGCGGGCAAAAACAATTCCCCCTCCCATGACAGCTGCAGATGCAAAAACTTTTAAGGCGGTGACTTGAACTTGGCGTGTCAGAAAAAACCATCCTCGTTTGTGAAGAATGAGAAGCTGTAACCCGGCGTTAATCCAAGCTGCAATAGAGGTTGCCATAGCAAGGCCCACATGGGCAAAAGGACCCATTAAGATGATGTTGAGAATTAAATTACACAAAATACTAATGACAGCAATCTTCACAGGAGTCTTTGTATCCTGACGGGCAAAAAAACCAGTGACAAAAACTTTGCTCAAAACATAAGCTGGAATTCCCGTCGCAAATGCTGCCAACGCAGCAGCTGTTGCCGCCACTTCGTCACCTTTTAACCCATACAACAAATCAATAATCGGATAAGAGAGTAAGATAAAACCTAAAGCCGCGGGAATTGTTAATTGAAGAGATAATTCAACAGCCAATCCTTGGGTGGCACGGGCCTTATCTTCTTCTCCCAAACGAATTTGACGTGACAATGAGGGCAAAAGAGCCGTCCCCATTGCAATTCCAAAAAGGGAGAGAGGAAGTTGGTTTAAGCGATCTGCATAATGAAGGTAAGAAATTGATCCAGATGCAAGCAAGGAGGCAAATACCATATCCAGAAGCAAATTAATATTCATAACGCCGGCTCCAATGGCGCCCGGAATCATAAGGCGAATCACCTTTCTCACTTCCGGCGTAAGACGAGGCCTTCGAATCTTTAAGCGAAATCCTGTTCTCCAACACTCCCAATATAACCAAGCTAATTGTAAAATTCCCGCCAAAAAAACACCCCAAGAAAGAGCCTTACCGGTCGCAAGATCTGCGTAAGAAAAGATGAGCATAGCCCCTATCATAATGATGTTGAGAATAATCGGAGCTGCGGCAGCGGCTGCAAAGCGATCTAATGAATTTAATACACCACTTAATAAGGCAGCTATTGAAATAAAAAAAATGTAAGGAAAGGTAATGCGTGTAAAGGTTATGGCCATTTCCAGTCGTTCGGGTGTTGCTGAAAACCCAGGCGCTATCACTCCCATCACCCAAGGAGTTGCAATCACAATAACTATGACAAAGAAGAATAATGTTATTCCTAAAACAGCCATAACCCGTTCTGCTAATAATTTTGCAGACTCAAGACCCTCACTGGCCAGTTGTCCGGAAAATTGGGGAACGAATGAGGCGTTGAAAGCACCCTCTGCAAAAAAACGACGAAAGAAATTGGGGAATTTAAAGGCCACCAGAAAAGCATCTGTAAGTGGGGACGCACCAATGATATGCGACATAAGACTTTCCCGTACCAGTCCAAAAATGCGACTGACACCGGTATACCCGCCAACGGTTGCTATAGCACGAACAAGTCTCATATCTTTACTGATCCAAGTTTAGCCACGAGAGGCTGACTTAGGTGCATCCGATTTTTGGTCCACGCCATAAGTTTTTTGTAAACTCGCTAATTCTGCTTTTAATTCAGAAGTCATGTGAGGAAAATCTAACTTCAATTTCTTCCATGCTGTGCGCGCGTCCTCTTTCTTACCTTGTATGGCTAAAATTTCACCCAACTTCAACAAGCAATCCGGTGCCTTAGGACCTTTGGGATTCTTTTTATAAGCGTTTACTAAGAGAATTTTGGCATCCTTGTAGTTTTTTTGTCGTAGACACGAATCAGCTTTCCAAAACATAGCTTTCGATACTAATGGATCATTAGGATGGGACTTAATAAATTCTCCAAAAACTTTTTCTGCTTTTTTGTAAGCGCCCTTGTCATGAAGTGCTAAAGCTTCATTATATTGATCATCTCCGTTTCCAGCAGTTAGAGATGGGGCTGTATCATCCGCATTTTTGGTCGCAGCTTCCCGGACCCTATCAATATCTTTTTTACCCTTTTTCCCGATTGAATCTGAAGATTCATTTTCATCTGATACAGATTTCTCAAGAAGCATCAACACCGCTTCGGCATCATCCTCCCCTATGGATTCACCAGAAGATTCGTTGGAAGAATGTGTCATTTGAAGTGCCGGTTTTTTTGGCTTGTGCCCATCTTCCTTCTCCTTTAATTCGGACTTTTCATCAGCTGCGTCTGACGATGGACTTTTCTTTGATGACTTTCCTGATTTTAAACTTCTGTTTTCTTCCTGCAGCTCTCTCATGTCGGCTCTTAAAGCATTTAAATCTTCCCGGAGACGATTTCTGTCATCTGCATCACTTTTTAATGCCCTTATTTCCTCTTTCAGACGTCTCAAATCATCACCGGTTACTTGATCGCCGGGATTGGCATCATCCGATTTTTTATGTCCCTCGGTAAGTTGTCGTTCAAGATCATCAATGCGAGCACTTAAATCACCAACTGTGGTGCTCGAGTCCCCTGCAAAAATGGGAGAAAATATTACCAAAATCAAACTAAATGCAAAAAATAGTGCATAGGTGAAAGTAAGAGGCTTAGCCTGCTGCTTTGGCAAACTCATTAGTATATCCTTTATCGAACTTGAAATCTTTAATCATAACCGTTTTTAGCAGAATTTCAAAAATAGTGCGACTAAATTTCTGAACATTACTTTTACAGATATTTAAAAAGAATTTTCGGGAAGTGTTAAGGCATTCACCTGACTAAGAGCCCTTTGACGTTGATCAGGGTTGAGGAAGGGAACAAGTTCGTCTCTATACCTAGCGGCATCTTCTGTGAGACTATCTAAGTCCCTAAAGTTTAGGGACGCTAAACATAAATAAAAATAGGCTTTTGTATAGTCTTTTTCTGTTCCCCGACCTTCTTTGTACATTATTCCACAATTAAATTGACTGGGCCCATAACCCTTGTACGATGCTTGTATGTAATACTGTAGGGCTTTCGCTTCATTTTTTTCTACGCCTTCCCCTGTAAGATATAAACCTGCAAGCTCATCCATCGCCGGAGGATAGTTAAGCGCTACGGCTCGCTCTAAAAGTTTCCTCCCCATTTGATAGTTTAGGTGTGGAGAATTTTTAGATAAATATATACCTGCCAAAAGATAGAGAGCCTTGGGATTTTCTTGTGCAGCAAAAGGAGACAAGGTGGAAATCGCTTCATCAAATTTACCATTGTTCATTAAAGTTTCACCAACCTCTAAAGAAGAATAGGCAGGCGTAATTGCGTAAAGTAAGATTAGAATAGTGTGAAGCTTTTGTAAAATATTGATGAAGATTTTTTTAGAACTACGCATTTTGGAATAATCTTTCAAAAAACGATCAATACAAGTAATGTGTGCGACAATTTAGATCAATTTTGATGGACAATTGTCTTTATAAGCGTAATTATACCACTGTTTTTGTGGGATTTCTCCCTCTTTTTTAAAATAATAAAATTTTATCTTCTTGACAAATTTCGGTCCATGAATATTATAAACTCCAGCTGCTCGTATTTCTTTATTTAAAATATTTTAAATACAGTAGAGGAATTTTTTATTAGGAAAGGAAAAAATAATGGCAACGAGTGAACGCCTCAAAACGATTGATAGTCAAATTAATAAGTTGCAATCTCGCAAGAAAAAACTTGAAGAAAAAAGAAAAAATCAAATTACGACAATTTTAAATCGCTGCGGAGCGACTAAAATGTCGGATGAAGTATTGGCGGGTGCTGTCCTAGAAGCTGTAAGAGCTTTTAATCAAAACGATCGGCGTATTTCTACATGGCAAGCGGAAGGATCTAAAATTTTAAAGCCCGGCCGTGGAAAAAAACGTTTCATATAATCTTTTCCTAAAAATCTCCTGTGAATCCGCCATCACTTAGAAGGCGGATTTTTTTATGATCTTGCATTTTCTTTACTCGCAATGGTAGTAATTGTATCTAGCTGAATGATGGAAAACGTAAGGCAATACAAATGAATCAAAAGCGAAGCTTAGCCGGAATAGATTTACGTCCCCTACCGTTTTTCTGTCTTATAAGTTTTGGTTTAACCTCCTGTTTCTCACCTCCAAATTCTCCTTCTGATATCTTAAATCAGACTCATATTCACAAGCTGAAGAATGCACCAGAGAAAACTCAAAAACCCCTAAAATCCAATTTTAAAAAGTCTAACAAGCTGTCCAGCCCCCTACCCCCCATCTTTAAAAAAATTGTTTCCGTTATCATTTCGGAAGAAGTTCCTTTAAAAGATGCATTTATAGAACTGGCTCAACAAACAAAGATTGATCTTCAATTAGATTCAAAAGTAAGTGAGAGGATAATCTTTTCAGCAAACAAGCGCCCCTTCATTGACATTATAAATGACATTTGTACACTCACAGGGTTACGTTACCAAATTTCAGGGCAATCAATTCGAGTCGAGGTCGATACACCCTACGCTGTTAACTATCCTCTCTCATTTTTAAATTTAGCGCGCACAGCTGAAAATCGCATTTCCATCGCAACAGATGTATTTTCGAGTATTAAGGATAACAAATCCTCTGCAGACAACGGATCGAATACAGCAATAAATGGAAAAGTAAATAATGACTTTTGGGCAGAACTTGATGCAAATTTAAAAATTATTTTGACCACGCCATCCCAAACAAAATCCGATGACAATGATAGTATAAGACCTCGGTATAGCCTTCATCGCCAAGGTGGGCTCGTTGCCGTTTATGGGACAAGTCGTCATCATAAACTTGTTACAGAATATATTGATACATTGCGACAAGTGGTTTCATCCCAAGTTCTAATTGAAACAAAAGTTATTGAAGTGAACCTTAAAAATGAATTTAAAAGTGGCATTAATTGGCAGAAATTAATAGGGGGAGCTTTTCATGCAGACATTGGACTTGGAGATTTAGCCCAACGCAGTCGTTTTTTGGATCCTTCAAGCGCTCAAACCACGATGTTTTCTATTGGATTACATGGAAAAACTTTTTCCAGTCTTTTGAAAGCCATTGAAGAGTTCGGTGCTTCACGAACGTTATCAAGCCCACGCCTTACTGTTATGAATAATCAGACGGCCATTTTAAAAGTTGCTCAAAATCAAGTTTATTTCCGCTTAAATTATGACAAACAACTTAATCTATCCGCGAATCGTGAAAGTATAAACGTGTCCAGTGATATTCAGACCGTACCTATCGGCCTTGTGATGTCTGTACAACCGTCGATTGATCAAAATACAGGACACATTATTCTTTCTCTTCGCCCAACAATCTCCCGTTTAACCCATTCTGTAAGCGATCCGGCTGTAGAAATCGCCCTTGCCAATGCAAAATCCCATACCCCGGGGCAACTCAAACCTTCCCTCATTCCTGTTGTGGAGGTGAGAGAAATTGATTCTGTGTTACGCCTTCAATCCGGTGAAATAGCTGTTTTGGGGGGATTGATGGAGACGCGAATGACTAATGGAACAGCCAAAGTCCCAATCGTAGGTGATTTACCTTTCATAGGACCGCTGTTTACCGCCACTGCCGATGGGAACGAAGTTATTGAGCTCGTGATTCTTTTACGTGCCAGCATTATGGAATCACCTTCCGAACCTGACAACGCTGATCAGCGTTTGTATAACGAGTATATCGATGATCCTCACCCCTTCGAATTGGGGGACAGTTAAAAAAATATAATACTATAAATGGTTTTCAAATTAAGGGGTAATCTCGAGCTTTAAAAACTTGATAGTGCCACCATTCATTCTGGAAAAAATCCCATCCTGCACTCATCATAATGCCCAATAACATATACCGGTTGGCGGCTACTTGCGGTGCATGGGTAGAAGCGCCATGATGAGCCCGTGGAGACAAGTCATCAAAATCTGTTCCCATATCTAATTCTTTGCCTGATGCATCTATTAAAGTTAAATCAATAGCAACCCCTCGCGTATGGTGCGATCCCTTTTCGGGGGGCATAACGTAATTAGGATCAGGGCAATGGGCCCAAAGAGCCTCTTGGACAGAACGCGGGCGATAAGCATCAAAAATTTTAATTTTTAAATTCTGTTCCTGAGCAAGAATAATAGATTTTCTTAATAAGACATCGGCATCTTTATGTATAAAACAACGATCATCATGATAAATTCTTGCGCCCGTAATGTTGTTTTTTGTTGCATAACGTAATTCAAGGAGAATATTATGGGAAGCTTCCGTAATTTCAACAAGAGAGGAATGGGATAGACTGGCAGAATCACTCAGATCCTTATAGGTATCAGCTTGAGTATGCGTCATAATGTCATGCCCCTTTAACAAATATATAATGCTGTTTTTATGAATACACTAAGTAATTCCCCCCCGCAATCGATAAATATTCTTGCCTTTGATACCTCGTATGACGAAGCCTCTCTAGCTTTGTGGACAGGAGGACATCTTCATAAATTGGCCATTCCTTTAGGTACGGGCCCTCACAGTCAAGCGGCCTGTTTAATTCCCATGATGCAAAATATTTTGACCGACCAAGGGATCACTTTTCAAGATTTAGATATCATAACTACGCCTACGGGTCCTGGCTCATTTACAGGCATACGTCTTGGATTAGCAACCGCACAAGGTCTTCTGCTCTCCACAAAAGCAAAAGGCTTTGCACCTACAACTTTTCAGTTGCTAGCCTTTGGGGCCTGGAAAGAAAGAAAAGGGTCTTATTTAGTTACCTTATCAACAAAAAGAGATAGCTTTTATAGCCAAGGGTTTGATGAAAATCTTAATACCCTCTTCCCCGGTATCATTCAAACTGAGGAGGAGATAGAGACTTTCTTAGAGCATCATCCCAATTCAAATCGCGTAAAAACCTCCACAAATTTGGGGGCAGAAAATCTCATTCATCTCTGTTTGCACGAGCTAATTAAGACCGATAATTCGCTGCAAAATAGGCAAGAAAAAAATGCGCAAACATTACATCCCTATTACTTACACGACCCAGTATTCGTAAAGCAAAAATTATGCTCACTCTAGTTCCTTTAACAATTGAGGATGGAGAGAATCTTGAAAAGATTCATGCAGCTTGTTTTCCAGACGGATGGTCACAAAAAACTTTTGATCATTTGTTAAAAGAAAACATAACTTGTGGTTGGCTGGCCAATAACTTATCCGGAGCCCCGGTTGGCTTTATTTTGGCTCGCATTTTAGAAGATGAAGCCGAAATATTAACCTTTGCTGTCCATCCCACCTCGCAAAGACAAGGGATAGGGCGTTATTTGTTAATAGAACTGATGAATTTCTTAAAATCCGTTCATTGTACTAAGACATTTTTAGAAGTTGCTATAGATAATGTGACAGCCATAAATCTCTATAATTCCATCGGTTTCAAAATTGTGGGCAGTCGTCCTCATTATTATCAACGTAATAATGGTACTTTTATTTCTGCATCTATAATGGCAATTGAAAATTGAACGTCATAACCCTTGCGCCTTCTTTAATCCATCAAATCACTATACATTTTAAAAAAATTTAAGATTATGAAAAAAAGACTTGTTCTTTTTCTCTATTGCATTTATAAAATCAAGGACTGAACTATAATAAATAGAGGATTTGCAAACTATGTCAGAACAACAACCCTTACGCCTTGAACTTCTTAGTTTAACAGCTGAAATTGTCGCAGCACACACTTCCAATAATTCTGTTGGCGTTACTGAGTTGCCAAGTGTTATTCAACAGATTTTTATCACTCTTTCTAATTTGAGTACTGATGGCATTCAAGGGGGTTTAACGACACGTCCAAAACCAGCTGTTGCAATTAATAAGTCTATTACGGATGACTACATAGTTTGCTTAGAAGATGGCAAAAAACTACAAATGCTTAAACGTCACCTCAAGACAGTTTATAACCTAACCGTTGAACAGTATCGTGAGCGCTGGGGTCTACCATCTGATTACCCTGTTGTTGCTCCTAATTATGCAAAACGTCGGAGCGAGATTGCAAAATCAAGCGGTTTGGGAATGTCGCGTCATCGCCGTAAAAAGCTAAAAGTTATCGATAGCGTAGATAATATCTCACAAGTTGCATAACAAAGTTTAGATATCAGGGTTTAGAGGGGTTAGGAAATAATGAGGAATATTTTTCCTAATTCCTAACCTCTGGCCTATGATCTTTTTAACCCTGAACGTTGGCACTTGAACTTCATGTCTCTACAAACTCTTCCCCCTAAAAAACTCTACATTAAAACCTATGGCTGCCAGATGAATGTGTATGATTCTGAGCGGATGGCAGATATATTAGTCCCCCTTGGATATAAGCTAACAGAAAACCCTGATGATGCAGACATGGTCATCCTGAATACGTGTCATATTCGCGAAAAAGCTGAGCAAAAAGTTTTCTCTGATTTGGGAAGATTGCGTGACAAGCGCGAAGATCGTCGTGCCCAAGGAAATGATACAGTTATAGCTGTTGGCGGATGTGTTGCTCAAGCTGAAGGGGCTGAGATTATGCGTCAAGCGCCTTATGTTGACATGGTCTTTGGTCCCCAAACTTACCACCGCCTTCCTGAAATGGTAGCCAAAGCGACTCGAGCTGCTGAAAAAGCACGTAAACCCAATCAAAAAAGAGGCTTGGGGATCGTAGATGTTGATTTTCCTGTTGAATCAAAATTTGACCACTTACCTCAAACTACAGAGTCCAGAGCTTCTGCTTTTCTTTCTATTCAAGAAGGGTGTGATAAGTTTTGTACCTTCTGTGTTGTCCCTTATACACGGGGCGCTGAATATTCCCGTCCCGCAACTGAAATATTAGCGGAAGCTAAACATCTTCTCTCCCTAGGGACAAAAGAAATCACCCTGTTAGGACAAAATGTAAATGCTTATCATGGTACAGCCCCTCTATCCGACCATATTGAATCTAAAGATTGGGGATTAGGACGCTTGATTCGGGAATTAGCGGATTTGGGTGTAGAGCGTATACGCTATACCACTTCACATCCTCGGGATATGGATCAGAATTTAATTGATGCCCATCGAGATGTTCCCGCTCTCATGCCTTTCCTTCATTTGCCTGTGCAATCAGGGAGTGATCGTATTTTGGAAGCCATGAATCGCAAACATACCGCACAGACTTATTTTGATATTATTGATAAACTACGCTTAGCTAACCCCGAGATAGGCCTGTCTTCGGACTTTATTGTTGGTTTTCCCTCAGAAACAGAAGAAGATTTTGAAAAAACTCTCGATTTAGTTCGCCGTGTTGGCTACGCCCAAAGCTATTCCTTTAAGTATAGTATTCGTCCAGGCACTCCTGCCGGAGCCATGGAGGTTCAAGTGGCAGAGGAAGTAAAGACACATCGATTGCAACGACTACAAGAGCTTCTTAATCAACAGCAGATAGATTTTAATCTAAAAACTGTAGGGACTATCCAGCCGGTTTTACTCGATCGAAGAGGACGTCAAAAGGGTCAGTTTATTGGCAGGTCACCTTTCATGCAATCTGTGGTCGTTGAGGGCCCAGAACGTTTATTTGGCCAAATTGTCGACGTACGTATTGATCAAGCTCATCCGAATAGTGTGTCAGGAGAAATTGTTATTCACGAATTGTAAACGTTTCTTGCGCAATACTATAAAAAAGGATTTTATTATTTGACTAAAGAAACCAACCCAGTCGTTTTTGTTGAATTTGAGGACAATCAAGCATTATCCACCCTTGTTGGCCCCCAAGACAGCAATATATTGCGCCTTGAACAGCGCCTCGGGGTTTCCATAGCTTTACGGGGTAATAAAATTGCCATTTCTGGTCCAGAGCCAGAGATTAGTTATGCAAAGACAGCTCTTCAATATTTATATTCTCAATTTTTAAAAGGCCGCCCAGTCGAAATTGAAGATGTCGATGCGGCCATTCGAATGGTCAGCTCCGCCGTTACTTTTGATCGCGATGGACTCACAACCGAAGGTGAAGAAATCTCTATTCCCACCAAGCGTCGGATTGTTTTTCCTCGATCAGCTCATCAGGCCGAATATATTAAAATGATGCAAACCTATGATCTTGTCTTTGGCCTTGGGCCGGCAGGAACAGGAAAAACATATTTAGCTGTTGCTTATGGTGTATCCTTACTCTTATCGGGACAAATTGATAGAATTATCTTATCAAGACCTGCAGTCGAAGCCGGTGAGAAACTTGGTTTTCTTCCGGGAGATATGCGAGAAAAAATAGATCCTTATCTGCGCCCTCTTTATGATGCTCTCCATGACATGTTACCTGTAGAACAAGTAGTGAAAAGGATGAGTAATGGAGAAATTGAAGTCGCTCCTCTGGCTTTTATGCGGGGCCGTACGCTTAGTAATGCTTTTGTAATTCTGGATGAGGCCCAAAACACGACACCTATTCAAATGAAGATGTTTTTAACACGCATGGGAATGAATTCTCGGATGGTTATTACAGGTGATCTAACGCAAGTTGATCTGCCCGCAGGAGTATTATCCGGCTTAAAAGACGCAATACGAGCTCTTGAAGGGGTTCAAGAAATTGGTTATCTTAACTTTAATGATGAGGATGTGGTGCGTCATTCACTGGTTTCAAAAATTGTGCGTGCGTATGACCAATATACGAAAAGCCGCCTTAACTTGGTTGATTATTAAAAATGCCTGACCCTGAACCTTCTATAGAAATTACAGTTATTATCGACAGGCCCTGTTGGGAAAATTCTACTGCACATTGGGAGTCATTATTACAGCCTGCCGTCCTAAAAACACTCCATCAATTAAATTGGGAACATTCATCTGAAATCAACATTTTACTAACTGATAATGCTGTAATTCAGTCGTTAAATAAAAGTTATAGGAGCCAAAACAAACCCACAAATGTGCTTGCTTTTCCTAGTTTAAATCCAGATGAAATAGCTCCACTTTATAAAAATAAACCTGAACAATCTCCCATTATTTTGGGAGATGTTGTTCTTGCTTTTGAAACCATTCAACAAGAGTCAAACGAACAAAAGAAAGATTTTGAAAAACATTTAGTCCATTTGACAGTACATGGGACACTCCATTTACTTGGTTTTGATCATGAAAAGGACGACGATGCTGCCACCATGGAGTCTTTAGAAATAAAGATTCTATCTTCTTTAATGATTCCCAACCCTTACGAAGAATGACAAATAATATAATGACAAGTATGCCTGACCAAGATTCTGAACTATCTTTCCCCACAAAATTCCTTCACTGGTTGAAACAAAAGTGGCGGATGTTGATGCGCTCCGATGCAGATAACAGCCTACGAGAAACCCTTGAAGAACTTATCGAAGATACAGAGGATGAAGTTAACCCCTCCCTAGAGTCTGACGAACGCTTATTGTTGGGCAACGTTTTAAATCTGCGAGATTTGACAGCCGAAGATGTCATGATCCCCCGCGTTGACATCATTGCCGTTCCTCTTACAGTTACAGGACCAGAATTGTTGTCTGTTCTGAACCGCTGCCGTTATTCACGTATTCCAATTTATAGGAATAATTTAGACGATGTGATTGGAATGATTGAGACAAAAGATGTTTTAAGCTGGTCATCAACCAAGAAGCCTTTGAATATCAAATCCTTAATTCGAGATGTTTTATTTATCTCTCCCACAATGCGCACTCTCGATTTAATTTTTCAAATGCGGGAAACAGGGACAAAAATGGCTATGGTGGTTGATGAGTTTGGCGGAATAGATGGGTTGGTGACATTTCCAGACTTAATAGAAGAAATTATTGGTGACATTCAGGATGCTCAAGATCGTACCCCAAGTTATCAACTGGTGGAACGAGCAGACGGCACAATTGTAGCGGATGCCCGTGTAACCCTCGAAGAAATCGCAGAAAAATATAGTATCAATCTTATTGTGGAGGGACTTGAAGACGAAATTGACACCCTTGGGGGGCTTGTGGTAGCCCTTGCTGGACGTGTCCCAGCCCGTGGGGAGCTGATTACCCATCCTGCTGGCTTAGAAATTGAAGTCGTTGACGCAGATCCTCGCCGCGTAAAAAGACTTTACATCCGTGGTATTGAGAAACTTGTGACAAAAAGAGAGAAGCCCGAATAGAGTGAATTGCTAACTATGTCTGATCATTTTACTGAAATAGAATTAACCCAGAATATTTTAAAAGATATGGGAATAGAGCTTAATAATAGAGGCAAAATTCTGGATTTTGGTTGTGGAGCTGGCACAGCTGTATCAGCGTTAGGTGAACAGGGATATCAAAATGTCTACGGATATGACATACAAAATTATTTAAATTTAGACATTCCAAACGACCCATCCCACTTTTTCTTTTCTTCAAAGGAAATAGAAACTCATTATAACAGCTTTGACTTTATTTTTTCAAATCAAGTATTAGAACATGTTACAAATTATTCTCAAACACTTCAGCAAATTTATGACCTCCTAAAACCTGGAGGGATTTGTCTCCATTTTTTCCCCTCAAAATGGCGCATAGTTGAACCCCATATTTTTGTTCCCTTTGCGGGAGTTTTTTCTTCTAAAACATATCTCGGATTTTGGTCAAAATTAGGAATTCGAAATCAGTTTCAAAAAGGAAAACCCTGGAGGGATGTCCAAGAGGAAAATTATAATTTTTGTCTAAATAATCTCAATTATCTGTCTACTGGGGAACTCTATCGAGAGTTTAAAGTCTTATTTAAACGTGTAGAATTTCGAGAAGATTTATTCATAAAACACTCCAAAGGACGCCTTCAGAAAATTCCAAAAATTATAAAAGCATTACCTGGCTTAGCTTTTCTCATGAGAGAACTGCATGCGCGCACTGTATTCTTACAAAAACTTTAAGAGACATCCCTTTTTTCCAGCACAATAAATAGGCGGAACCCAAAGAAACGGCCAAGGTAAGGTTCTATTTTTCTCTCAAACTTTAAAAGCGATTTGACCATAAATGAAGGGATTAAAGACCAGGGTTTAAAGCCCCCAGAAAGTGGGTAACACCATAAGCTTATAAAGGAATTCTCAATAATTTGAAGGTCTGGAAATAATTCAGAAAATGAATGCTTATACTTTCCAAATAATAGAGAGGGTATAGCCTGATTCGCATCAAAGGGTTTGCGAGTGGCAGAAAGCGGACCATCCTCTAAGGGATTTGATTTAAGAAGAACGGGTTCTTCATGAATAAAGTGATAAAAGAACCAACTTAAAGGGGTAATTGCCGGATCCAAAAGAATAATCCGACCGCCAGGACGTAACAAGTATGCGGCTTCATTAAAAAAGCGAACGGGACGTTCAATGTGGTGAAGGACATCGATTGCAACGATATTGGAAAGACTCCCCTCTCTTAAGGGGAGGGATTGGGCGTCACAAACACAATCCACCCAAGGAGATGAAATAATATCAGTCGAAATCACTTGCGGAAGATACTCCTTTAAATTCCCAGTACCTCCCCCAATTTCAAGGGTAGAACCAGAAACGCTGGACTTGACAACCCGTTGATAGAAATCATGGTAAATTGCCTTTAAAACAGGTTTTTTTTGCCATATTTCCCGATGATCTTGTAAAGTTTCGATCGACATTAAGTACGTCCATAAATATCTTTGATACGAACAATATCGTCTTCCCCAAGGTAACTGCCCGATTGAACTTCAATAAGATGAAGCTCAATTTTTCCCGGATTTTCAACACTATGAGCAGTTCCTGCGGGAATATATATAGATTCATTTTCATGGACAAGTTGAGTCGTCTCGCCAATCAGGACTTTTGCTGTTCCCGTTACAACAACCCAATGCTCTGCTCGATGATAATGAATTTGAACAGAAGTTTTCGATTGGCTTTTGAGCATTAAGCGTTTCACTTTAAAGCGCTCACCCAGTTCAATTTCTTGGTAATAACCCCAAGGACGATAAACCCGTTTGTGAAAATCAAGTTCAGACCGTAAATTATGACGTAAATGTGTCGTAATTTCTTTTACTTTTTCTGCTTTGGCTTTGTTAGCAACCAAAACTGCATCGTTAGAGGCGATGACAATAATATCCTCTAAGCCAATGACGGAAACAAGCAATCCATCACCTCTAATATAACTATTCTTTACATTTTGGGTAATGACATCCCCAATTATGGCGTTACCGTTTTCGTCTTTAGAATTTAATTCCCAAACGGTTTGCCAATTACCCACATCTGACCATCCCATATCCTCACAACCGACTACGGCAATGTTGGTCGCTTTTTCCATAACACCAAAATCTATAGATATATTGTCACACTGGTCAAACTCTTCTTCAGGAATTCGAATAAAATCTAGATCTGGTTTCGCCTTCTGAATGGCAGAAAGAGACCATTTATAGGTTGTAGGCAAATGGTCTTGCAGCGCTTGGAGAAAAACTTCTGCTTTTGCAAAAAACAATCCGCTATTCCAAAAACAAGAGGATTGAAGCAGTTCCTCTGCCCTTTCAACATCAGGCTTTTCTACAAATTTATTAACCCCGAAAACTTTAGGCGCAAGTTCTTTTGATTGAGGAATAATATATCCATATCCTGTTTTTGGACCCGTGGGAGGAATACCAAAAACAACAATTTGACCCTGGTCTGCTGCAAGCTTTGCGTGCTGAATAGCCTGATCTAAGACTTCAGAATTGATGATTTGGTGGTCCGAGGGAGAGAACAAAATATAGGTTTCTGGATCTTTAATAAAGTGGGCCGCTAAAGCCATGGCCGGCGCTGTATTACGTGCAGATGGCTCTAAAATAATGGGGACTTTGGTAATGCCAATTTCAAGCATTTGTTCCGCCGCCAAAAAACGGTATTGCTCATTACTAATGATGAGAGGAATTTCATACTCTGGTTTCGAAAATCGCTTCACTGTTTGCTGAAGTAAGCTAAGACCCCCCAACGGAGCAAGAAGTTGTTTAGGGTAGGAAGTGCGGGATAAAGGCCAAAGGCGCGTTCCTCCGCCACCACAAAGTATCACGGGCTGAATTTTCATAATGTATATCTCTTTAAAAAACTTTCATAAGTACTCTTTAATCCATCTTCTAATTCTATTTTAGCTTTCCACCCTAAAGCGGATAATTTTGATATATCCAAAAGTTTTTTGGGTGTGCCATCTAATTGAGTAGGATCGAAATGAATGTCCCCCGTAAAGCCAATCACATGAGCAATTTTTATCGCCAACTCTTTTATACTGAGATCTTTACCTGTTCCAATGTTAATGGGTGCCTTGTCTGAGTAATGGCTTGCAACAAACAAGCACGCATCTGCTAAATCATCCACATGCAAAAACTCTCGCATGGGCGTTCCTGTCCCCCATAAAGTGACTTGGGAGTCGCCTCTAGCTTTGGCTTCATGAAATTTTAGAATCATCGCCGGAATGACATGACTGTTTTGAAGATCATACGTATCTCCCGGTCCATACAGATTTGTTGGCATCAAACTTATAAAATCATCTCCATATTGTTTACGAAATGCCTCCACAAGTTTTACCCCCGCGATCTTTGCTAAGGCATACCATTGATTTGTTTCTTCCAACGGCCCGGATAGAAGAGAAGTTTCCGTCATAGGTTGAGGTGCTAGGCGTGGGTATATACAAGATGATCCTAAGAAAATAAGGCGCTCAACTTTAAAATCGTGAGCCGCACCGATAACATTTTGCTGAATCAATAAGTTATCATATAGAAAATCCGCAGGATATGAGTTGTTGGCAAAAATTCCCCCTACTTTTGCCGCTGCTAAGAAGATTATCTCTGGTTTATTTTTTTCGAACCAATTGCGAACAGCAGCTTGATCTTTTAGATCTAATTCTGATTTTGAAATTGTGAGAATTTGACAATTGCTCTTTTCAAGCGCTCGAACAAGAGCTTGGCCAACCATTCCCCTATGACCAGCAACAAAAATTTTTTTGCCAAAAAAAGCATCATATTTGTTCATAAGTATTTCCACGCTCATCCCAACAATATCGTATTTCTTGTTAAGAAATTGTGTATATCTTCTTCCACCATTTCTTTTACTAGATTTCGAAAAGAAATTGTTGGTTCCCAACCCAGCTTCATTTTTGCTTTTGAAGAGTCACCAATAAGCATGTCAACTTCTGCAGGACGAAAGAAGGCTGGATCAATAGCAATAACAATTTCATTTGTGTCTTTACGAATGGCTTTTTCCTCAAGACCGTCACCAGACCACACAATCGGAATATTTGCCACCTCAAAGGCTAGGGATACAAACTCACGAACCGTATACGTTTCCCCCGTTGCAATAACATAGTCATCGGGTAGGGGTTGCTGCATCATTAACCACATGGCTCTTGCATAATCTTTCGCATGCCCCCAATCACGTTTCGCGTTTAAATTTCCCAAGAAAATGGGATCTTTTGAACCATGTATAATATTAGCAATGCCAAGGGTAATTTTTCGCGTTACAAACGTTTCACCTCTCGTTGAGCTTTCATGATTAAAGAGAATGCCATTAGAGGCATGCATGCCATAGGCTTCCCGATAATTTACTGTTAGCCAATATGCATATAATTTTGCTGCAGCGTAAGGGCTGCGCGGATAAAACGGCGTGGTTTCTTTTTGAGGAATTTCTTGAACTTTTCCATAGAGTTCGGAAGTGGAAGCTTGATAATATCGCACTTGATCCGTCAAATTATGAATACGAATCGCCTCTAAAAGTCGCAAAGGACCAATAGCATCAGCATTTGCTGTATACTCAGGTGTTTCAAAGCTAACAGCCACATGACTTTGAGCTGCCAAGTTATAAATTTCTTGAGGACGGATATTGCCAATCAAACGAATCAAATTGGAGCCATCTGTCATATCCCCATAATGGAGGGTAAAATTTGGATGATCTTCTAAACCTTTAAGTCGCTCTGTATTATTTGTTGAAGCCCGTCGAATAAGCCCATGAACGGCGTATCCTGCTTCCAAAAGCAATTGACTTAAATAAGCACCATCTTGACCATTTACACCTGTAATAAAGGCTTGTTTCATATTTATGTAGGCTCCTTAAAGCTATTGGCGACATAAATTATTTTATTATCTTGGCTGGGTAAACTTGCATGAATTTCAATCCAATCCGAATGTAAATTCAAAATATGATTTTCAGCAATCAGCCATTTACTTGAGTGCGAAATATAATCGTATAATTGCAATAAAATAAGATTATCATTCCTATATTCATTAACCGTATTCAGTAAATTCTTAGCAAGAATTTCATCGCCAACTGAATATAATGTCCATAATTTCCGAATTGTGTTGGGTGAAATCGTTCGAAAATTCATCCCAGGCGAGGATGAAATTAGAACATGTGGTTGTCGATTAACGTTATACGTTAAAAAAGTTTCTTGTCCTGGAATTTTGTTAATCGTGAAATTTGAAATTTCGCGTGTTGCCCTGAAAGTCGGAAGATAAATAGCTGTTACAGAAGCAATAACTATAAATAGTATGCCACAACTAGCCCCTATATTTTGCACACCTCGATAATTTTTGAAAGAGGGAACGGCAACAAAGGCCAATGATAATAAAGCCCCCATAAAAGGAATAGCAACAGCGAAGGTGCGCATACCTCCATCTTGGAAAATAATCATGGAAGAACTTGCGATACTGAAAAAAGTGATAATTAAAAATAAAAAGCTCCGATTAACTTTTTCTCGGTTTCGCCAAATTTGAAAACTTATTATGCCCCAAAAACTAATAGATAAAGCCCCAGTAATATACTTAAGTGGGCCATCGCCAATCGTAAGTTGTTTTACAAACCAAGCCATAAATTTCACCAAATATTTGCCCATTCCGAAGAAGAGAAGTAGGGGATTGCCTTTAAAAACACTCCAAGACTCCCGATATAAAATGAGGGCTTCATTCGCTTCGTTTTGTCCGGTTAAAAGATTGCGGATCTGAGGATCGTTGTAAGCATAAGTCCATCCTTTTCCCCCACTTACAAGACCATAGAGAGTTAATCCGAAATTAGAAAATGCCATACCTCCAGGCGTCCCAAAAATGGACGAAAGCTTAGATAATAAGAAAAATGGCACTGCAAAGCATAATAGGCTATAAGAGAAATCTTTAAATCGAGATTTTGTAAATGGATCAAGATAAACAAGAAATAAAAAACCTAATGCCATAAAATTGGGCCCGGCTCTTGCACTTAAACCAAGGGCAAGAGCGACCATCCCTAGATTAAAAATAAAGCGCTTTCTTTCTTGCCATCCATTCCAGAGTAATACAAAACTAAAGAGACCAACAGTTAAGCCCAGAATTTCACAAAGCGTCGTTTGAATATACATTTGAGCGTAATAATAAACGAAAAAAAGAGCTGCAAAGGTAGATAAAATTCCCAAATCTTGTCGAAGTGTCCTTAAATAGAGAG
Organism: Alphaproteobacteria bacterium; assembly: GCA_016870095.1. Taxonomy (NCBI): domain Bacteria; kingdom Pseudomonadati; phylum Pseudomonadota; class Alphaproteobacteria; species Alphaproteobacteria bacterium. The sequence goes on from VGCI01000004.1 coordinate 47,452, forward strand.
AAAAAGCAATTCCACAAAGGCCCATCTGAAGAATCATGACATACCAAAAATTAAAGTTCGTTATTTTTAAGTAAAATGCCAAGAGTAAGGTATTCAAGGGACGACGCATATTCCAAGAATCCAAAACGCCATTCTCGATAAACCGATGTGCCCCTGTAAAATATCCTGCGCTATCCGAATACGGTATAACACCCCCGATGCTACTAAAGACTCCTTCAGAAAGTGCCGGCAGAGGGAATCCAAACCAGGAGTTCAAAAGCCCGCCGCCTAACACCAGGAGAGAAATGAATACCCAGACTTTCAGATGATTAAAGGAAAAGTTTAAGTTTTTTGTAGGCATAAATCACCATTTTTAAAAGAATTACTCCATGTCGCCATCTCGAAATTTGGGTCGATCCGTATGAACGTGCCACGTAGCGTATGGGAACTTCTACAACTTTCATGTTAAGCTTAGAAGCGCCAAAAATTAATTCAAAATCTCCAAAAGGATCAAAGTCCCCGAAGAACTTTCTTTGCTCGATAATGCGCTTATAATCTTTTGCTAAAAAAACTTTCGTGCCACACAAGGTGTCGGTAAATCTTTGAGAAAGAAGATAAGAAAACAACCAAGAGAATGCTTTATTTGCAATAAAGTTTAAGAATCGCATGGCTTGGTCTTCCATCGGGTAAATTAAGCGCGTTCCATTCACAAATTCACCCTGCCCCGAAGAGATAACTTTATAAAACTTGGGAAGCTGCTCTGGGGGCACAGTTAAATCTGCATCCAAAATCATAAGAAGTTCCCCACGGGCTTTTTCAAAGCCTAAATGAACCGCATCCGCCTTCCCTTTTCCTGATTGTTTAAAGGCTTTAATGTCAAGATCTTTGTATTTATTCTTGACCCGCAAGACCTCTTCCCAGGTGCCATCCTTACTGTGGCCCTCAACATAGATAATCTCCATATCTTCACAAAATTTAGGAAGACGTTGAATAGCAGCTTCAATATTTCCCTTTTCGTTTCGACAAGGAATAATCACACTTGTAGAATAGCTATTGGGAATAAAAGTTGGGCGAGGCCTCGCAACAACATAGGTTCGCAAGCAAAATTTGCGTAAACCCGGCAATGTGGCAATAAACTTGTTCACTACCGTATCAATACCAAATAAAGGAATAGGAATTAGTTGTTGATATTCTTTGCGAATCATCTCAAAGCCTGATAGTTCCGCAATTCGCTCAATATCTGTCGTGGAAAGAAAATTCTGAGCGGGTTGTGAAATTTTTAGCTTTAGCAATTCTGCTATCTTAACTAAAAATTCCCAGTGTTTTGTATAGTAGGAAATAATAAGACGAGTTCTCGACTCGCATAAAGGGGCTAAATTTTCAAGAGTTTGTTGAATATCTTCAAAAAAACCAATTACATCTGAAATAATAATGACATCAAATGTTTCTCCTTGAGGCAATGGGAGAGGTAATTCCGCATCATGAGCATAGAAGCTAAGATCTGGGTGACGTTTCTTTGCGTAATCAATCATTTTAGGACTAAGATCAATACCGACGCCATGGCTTGGATGAACACTGGAAAGCAAATCACCATTGCCACATCCAATTTCCAATACCCTTAAATCCGGTTCGATTAAAAACTGATGATATTTTTGATCTTGAAAATGAAATTTCTGATTAAAAAAAGTAAAATTTTTGACAATATCAAAATTTTTTTCAATAGAATCAATGATTTTTTTCTTTCGAGACGTCAGTGCGCCCTCTTTTTTTGCATCCGGTTCCTGGACAAATCCCATTGGCCTACCATTTCAAAAATGTAATATTCATCCGCAGTAAAGCTTAATTATATTTTAAATTCAATAACAAACATGTTTCTTATGATCATAAACCTAGCAATTTGTGCGAAAATTCGGTAGAAACAAGATTATAATTACTTATTCATAAAGGCTTACTTCTATGTCGTTAAAAGTTTTGATTCTGGGTGTAAATGGATTTATCGGTAGTGCCCTCACGGAAGCCATTTTAAAACAAAAGAATTGGCACATTTATGGGATGGACATGGGAACTGATAAAATAGAAGATTGCATGGAAGATCCTCGATTTCATTTTGTTGAAGGCGACATAACCATTAACAAAGAATGGATTGAATACCATATTAAAAAGTGTGATGTTATTTTGCCCCTGGTTGCTATTGCTTCCCCTGCAATTTATGTATCTGACCCTTTACGTGTTTTTGAGCTCGACTTTGAAGCAAATTTAGAGATTATTCGTAAATGTGCCCAATACAAAAAACGAGTCATATTTCCCTCAACCTCAGAAGTTTATGGTATGTCTCAAGATTCTGTATTTGACGAAGAGTCTTCTAATCTTGTGTTGGGACCAATTCATAAACAACGTTGGATTTATTCTTGTTCAAAACAATTATTAGATCGCGTGATCTATGCTTATGGTTTTCGTGATGGATTAAATTACACACTTTTTCGTCCTTTCAATTGGGTTGGACCAAAGCTTGATAATATTTACTCCTCAAAGGAGGGGTCTTCCCGTGTTGTCACTCAATTTATTTGGGATATCCTCCATAAAGGTGAAGTAAGACTTGTGGATGGTGGACAACAGCGCCGAGCCTTTACCTTCATTGATGATGGCGTGGATGCGTTACTTAAAATTATTGAAAATAAAGATGGTTGTGCATCGGGGCGTATATTTAACTTGGGCAATCCGAACAACGACGCCTCCATTCAAGATCTCGTATCCTTATTGGTTGACCTTATAAAAGATTATCCCGGATATAAAGAAATTGCCGAAAAAGTTCGTATCTTATCTGTGGATTCAAAAGATCACTACGGGGTTCACTATCAAGATATTCTTCATCGCGTTCCCTCCATTAAGAATGCCCAAACATTTTTGGGGTGGTCCCCTACTGTTGATTTGCGTGAAGCCCTGAAAAGGACCTTGGATTATCATCTCACCAAACCAAATTTGCCGTTGAATGATCAAGAAGCGGCATAAACAAAGAAATGCAACTTGCATTAAAGATTGACGTCGACACTGAGCGAGGAACAAAGATAGGTGTTCCAGGATTGCTTGATCTTCTGGGAAAATATAATATTGCCGCAACATTCCTATTTTCCTTGGGTCCAGACAATACGGGTCGAGCAGTTCGGCGTATTTTTCGTCCAGGATTTTTAAATAAAGTCAGCCGAACATCAGTCCTCGAAATCTATGGGTGGCGCACACTATTAAATGGTCTTTTATGGCCAGGGCCCCATATTGGAAACCGCCACGGCGCTATAATGCGTCAAACCCAAGACCTGGGACATGAAGTTGGCATACATTGCTACGATCATATTCGCTGGCAGGATGGCTTATCTAAGATGACTCTCCGCCAGGTTCGTAATGAACTCTACCGGGCCCAAGATATATTTCGTAAAATTTTTGGTCATAAAGCTATTACGGCCGGGGCTGCAGGATGGCAAGCAAATCATCATAGTCTTGAGGTATATGATGAAGCAGGTTTTTTGTACGGCAGCGATTGTCGAGGACGCACGCCCTTTTTTCCCACATCTCATGGGTCCCAATTTCGCACCCTTCAAATTCCAACGACTCTCCCTACGTTAGATGAATTATTAGGCCGTCCTGAATATCCCTTGGAAAGCCTAATTGATTATTATATGAGTCTTCTCCAACCCAATACCCTAAACGTTTTAACCATTCACACAGAACTCGAGGGTATGCTTTATAAGGAATGGTTTGAAGGTATTCTTAAAGCTTGCAAAAGCCGGGGCATTAAATTTGTCTTACTAAAAGATATTGCTCAAAATCTTATGAAAAATCCTAAAAACATCCCCGTTTGTCCTTTAACGCAAGGTAAGATTGATGGCCGTTCGGGAACATTGGCCCTTCAAGGTTTTTAAAAAAATATCCCCCCTTAAATTCTATTGAAATAACCAGATATAAGTTTGTCAAAAACTGTTTTCCTGTGATACCCTTTTTTCATGGAGCACAATATTGACTTAACAGAAATAACGCTCGTCATTGTGGCTGCCCTTGCGGGCGGGTTAGGACTTGCACGTCTTAAACAGCCTCCCATTTTGGGATATATTTTAGCGGGTATTATATTGGGACCCTCTGGTTTGGGTCTTATTCAATCTCGCGACAAAGTTGACTTGCTTGCTGAGCTTGGTGTGTTGCTCCTCCTTTTTGTTGTGGGAATGGATTTAAACTTAAGAACCTTCAAAAAGGTATGGGTTGTCAGTACGCTGTGCACAATTTTGCAAGTCTCCGCCAGCATTATCATTACTCTCTTTCTATCCAAGATTTTGGGGTGGTCCTTTGGCCATGCTTTACTTTTAGGATTTGTTTTATCTCTTTCTTCCACGGCAGTTGTTGTCAAAATGCTTGAAAGCATTGGGGAAATGAAAACAGAAACGGGTCAAATGGCAATTGGTGTTTTAATTGCGCAAGATTTGGCCATTGCTCCGATGATTCTTATTCTGCGTAATCTAGATACGCCTTGGTATGACCCTTCATTAATTGCGAAAGTTCTTCTGTCCATCGGACTGATTGTCGGTTTGATTCTTTATCTGAGTCGCAAGCAAAGAGTTCGCCTTCCCCTTACGCAGATTATTGCCGGGGATAAGGATTTGACACCGCTGGCAAGCTTAACTTTTTGCTTTGCCGCGGCCGCTATCTCTGGCTTAATTGGGCTTTCAGCAGCTTACGGAGCTTTCTTAGCTGGTTTGGTTTTAGGCAACACCCACGAGCGACTGATTATGTTAGAAACAACTAAACCTATCCAAAGCATTTTAATGATGGCTTTTTTCTTATCGATTGGTTTGTTGTTGGATACAAGCTTTATTTTGGAAAACATAGGAACAGTTTTACTTCTGTTATTGGTTTTGACCATTGGCAAGACTGCTATTAATATCTCCATTCTCCACCTTTTGCGCCTTCCGTGGTCACAATCTTTCCTTATTGGTGTGGTTCTTGCTCAACTTGGAGAATTTGCCTTTTTATTGTCAACCGTTGGCTATGAAACGAAGATTATCGACGACTATGGAGAAAATCTGATTATTGCCCTTACGGTCTTGTCATTAACCTTGAGCCCGCTTTGGTTAACAATTGCGCGAAGACTCCATAACTTTGCAGATAATTCTACCATTTCATTACCGGGTATTCTTCAATTACTGTGTAGCCGTGATGCAGGTATTTTGAGACGCGTTATGGCAAAATCTCCCAAAATAAAAAAGGGAAAGAATATAGAAATTCATGACATTACAGACGCCGAGCTTTAACATTGAACGATGCCACCCCTTTCCGGTCGTGGGGATTGATGAAGCCGGTTGTGGCCCCTGGGCTGGTCCTGTCGTTGCGGGTGCTTTTGTTTTTCTTAATTTCGACTCAATCGCCCCTCAGGTTTTATCTCTAATTCGTGACTCTAAGCAACTTACACCCGCACGTCGGGAGAACGCCTATCTTCAGTTGACCACCCCTTGTGACGTCCAATTTGGAGTTGGGATTTCTTCTGTGGAGGAAATAGATAATTTGAATATTGCTAATGCGACCCGGCTGGCAATGCAAAGGGCCGTAAATCAATTGACCATTACACCTGCAGCAGCGCTGGTTGATGGTATTCGAAAGCCCGATTTACAATGTCCCATTACCTCAGTGATTAAGGGAGACCAATTGAGTTATTCTATTGCGTCTGCTTCTATTATTGCCAAAGTCACGAGAGATCGTATTATGTTAGAGTTGGGTAAGGATTATCCTGCATTTGGATGGGCTAAAAATGCAGGTTATGGAACCGTTCAGCATCACAATGCTCTCAAACTTGAAGGGATTACCCCCCACCACCGTCGATCCTATGCACCCATCGCCAAATTTATCGAGTTGGAAAAGAGCTCTAAAGTCCCATAGAAATTTCTGTGAGATATTATTTTGATGGTTGAATTTTTGTTACAGAAGTATTCTATCTACACCCCATTACTTATATGTTCTTTGTCATGAAGTATCCGGTTAGTCCGTATTTCCAATTAGGTATGGTTGCAACTTCATCAAATTTACATGCTTTAAAGAAATCTCTTGCCTCCGGGAAGAAGGTATTGAGTTGCAAATGAGAAGCTATACATTCCTTTCCCGAATTAATAACTTTGTCTACAAGTTGTGTTCCAATTTTTTGCCTTCTGAAATTGGCATCAACATAAAGTCCTTCAATCCATATATTTTTAGGAGCCGTCTTTATATAAGTGATACCACCTACCAGCTGTGTTTCATAAAAGGCGTAAAATCCTTCAGATTGAACGACATGGTGGCCAGTATGTATGTCTAGATAAGTGTTTAATTCCAAATTCAGTTTATCTTCCCAGGCTGGGTTGCGGAAATTAGTTATCGTAATACTCATTTTGTAGCTTCCATAAGGTCTATTTCTTTATTTAACTGAGGAATTTACATCCTCAAGAATGAACGTTTTCTTTAGTAGAATTGATTTCTATAAGTTTCGCATTACACAAGGAAAGCATGCTTGCGGATAAGGGTCAATATACTCTTTTTATTATTATACTTTTTATCCCACCTTTGCTGATTTTTCTTTCTGATATTTGTTTATTTCTACACCATAGCATTATTATTGTTCTTATAAATTAGTTTAATTTGATGTAAATAATATATATTAATATATAAATATTTATATTTAGATCAATTTGTTTACTATTTTATTTTATATTTTATAAATTTTAATTTTATTATTATATTTTACTTTCACTGACCACACTCTGCAAAAATTCCAAATTCGGTTATTTTTCAAGCTTTTTTGATTTATTTGATTTTTTGGCTTTTTCTACATGAAATAATTGAGCGCGACTATGCTATTTTCACTGTGATACATAATGACATTTTATTTTGTATGGTCTATATGTTTCACGTGAAACTTTTTTTGTGTTTATTTATAAAAATTCTTTTGATTGCTTTATAAAAATGCGTTTCACGTGAAACAATTCGGCATTTTTAATGCTGAGATACTCTTACATTAAAAACCTAATCAACAATAAAAAGATTATATAAAACCAATTTAAGGGCCGCATTTATTTTCAAAGATAAAATGCTAGATACGTGAAAAACAAACAAGATTTTCACTCGAGGAATATCATAATAAAACTTCTAAAGTGAAAATAACTAAAATTCAAAAATGAAATTTTAATATAAGAAAATATTAAACATTAAATTCAAAAGGGCATTTGAAGATAAAATTGTTTAAAAAATAATCCAAAATAGAAATATTTCAAAAAAGAATTTATAAATTCATTTATAAAAAAATACAAATGATGAAACATAATTCTGAGAGTTATGCGCACAGGAATACAAAAAAATATCTAACATTATTCAATTAATTGACAAACAAATCATTTTAAATAAATTAAATTATTTCCGGTTATAATTGTGGATATACGTGGCTTATGGACAATATCATACTATCCGGCGAAGTCTTACTTTCGTAAATCCGACATTGAAAATGCCAATACTTAAGAGCGCTAAATAATTCATGTTTCCAAGATCGACCCTTATGAAAAACCGCAAATCCCTCCCCAGCAAGGGGAAGATTTGAAACAATTTTTAACAAACCATCTAAATCAGTACACGCTCTGGATACAATACAATCAAATTTCTCGGAAACAGTCTCTACACGAACATTCAAAATACGTACAGTGCATTTGGTTTGCCTAGCAACTTCTTGTAAAAATAAACATTTCTTAACATTACTTTCGCACAAAACAATATTATTAAACCCACAAATAGCAAATACCAATCCGGGGAAACCTGCCCCCGATCCTACATCAAGAATCGCCAGATCTTTAATGAGACTTAGCATATGGTTAAAGGATGATACGGAATAATTCATCTGCGCATAGGGAGATTTATGAACCTGTAAAGAATCCAAATTCACATTTATATTCAGAGAAGAATCAGCGGCAGCTCTTGAATATTGCTCATAAAGTATTGGAATAACTTGAAGGGAATCTTCAAGATGCCTTTGGGTAAATTCAGGAATTGTCTCAACTTGAACAAGTCCCGTTCGACGATTCCATTGGGTTAAAAGCTTTTCATAAATTTCAAATTTTTCAATAACAGCTGCGGATAACATATTTTCTAGCATACAACGACCATCAACGTCACGAGTGCAAAACTTCGCGTTTGCCAACATGATTGGCGGAGCTGACAACTCCATTTTTCTCCATAGTTTCGATAATACCCGCAGCTTTATTATAACCTATTTGTAAATGTCTTTGAATAAAGCTCGTTGAAGCTTTGCCTTCTCTAATAACCAAATCAACAGCTTGATTATATAAAGCATCACCAGGACGACTTTGCTCATCATCAAAACTAGGAAATTCATTTTCATCTTCAGTTATACTCTCAATATAAGATGGTTCGGCTTGAGATTTCAAATGAGCAACAACACGTTCAACTTCATCATCACGCACAAAGGGACCGTGCACCCGCGTAATACGGCCACCCCCCGCCATAAACAGCATATCTCCTTGACCCAAAAGTTGCTCTGCACCTTGTTCACCTAAAATGGTGCGACTATCGATCTTAGAGGTAACTTGAAAGCTTATACGAGTTGGAAAATTAGCTTTAATTGTTCCCGTAATAACATCTACTGATGGTCTTTGTGTCGCCATAATAAGATGAATACCGGCAGCACGAGCCATTTGAGCAAGGCGCTGTACAGCCGCCTCAATTTCTTTCCCGGCAACCATCATAAGATCGGCCATCTCGTCCACGACGACAACAATATAGGGCAGGGCTTCAAGATCCAGAGGTTGGTTTTCAAAAATGGGCTTACCTGAGTCCGGGTCAAATCCAGTTTGGACACGACGAACAAGAAGTTCACCAGATTGACGAGCTTCCTTGATACGGACGTTATATCCATCAATATTTCGAACGCCCAACTTAGACATAGCTCGATACCTATTTTCCATTTCGCGAACAGCCCACTTTAAGGCAACAATGGCCTTCTTAGGATCTGTAACGACTGGAGACAATAAATGAGGAATACCATCATAAACAGACAATTCTAACATTTTGGGATCAATCATTATAAATTTACATTGATCGGGTGACAAACGAAACAAAAGTGAAAGGATCATCGTATTTACAGCAACTGACTTTCCCGAACCAGTGGTACCAGCAACTAGGAGATGAGGCATTCGGGTTAAATCAGCAATTACAGGCTGGCCACCAATATCTTTTCCTAATATAAGGGCCAAATTGGTTGTCGTTTTTTCGTAAGAATCGGTTTGGAGAAGTTCCCTTAAATAAACAGTCTCGCGCAAGGAATTAGGCAGTTCAATACCAATAACATTCCGACCAGGAATAACCGCAATACGAGCAGACAATGCACTCATAGAGCGCGCAATATCATCAGCGAGGCCAATAACCCGGGACGTCTTAATTCCTGCTGCAGGTTTAAATTCATACATGGTGACAACAGGACCAGGACGAACCGTAACCACTTCACCCCGTACCCCAAATTCTTCTAGAACTGTCTTTAAATGATGAGCAGATTCTTCAAGAATTTTAGGATCAATCGCCTGAGTTGTTTTGCGCAAAGAGGGATCGAGTAAATCTTGCGAAGGAAGTTGATAATCATCCCAATCAGGGGATAAAATTTGAGACGGTATATCATCGTAATCCAATGACACAGAGGGTTGATGATCATTCTCAAAAGCATTGTCTTTAAAAGAAGTTTCATCTGACGAAGACACATCTTCTTGTTGCAAAGAAGCTTTGTGTGAATCCCCCCAAACAATGGCTGCTTTTCGTATTTCCTCCTGTCCAGAAGGGGCATATATTGCACGATCTTCAGGTGTAACTTGTAATGACACCTCTTTTTTTGTTGGGCGAACAATCAAAGGGGCAACCATACTATCATTGTCGCTTTTATTTTTATAAGCCGAGCCCTTGGACTTGTGCTTCAAGATAATTGCACTTCCTAAATCCGATGGGCGCTTATTATTGATGCCGTTAACTCCCCAAATGAAAGCGCGAGACACCCCATTATATATAAACCGAACAACATACGTGACATAAAGCCCAAAGGTAAAAAAGCCTTTACCCATTTGCCTTATGGATACACCAATACCTATAAAAAGCAAAACAATAGACAAGCAAGAAAGTGTTATTCCCAGTACAACAAAGGGGAAGGGTGAGGTTCCCATAATTTGATAAGCGTGATAATAAATTATATCACCAAGGGCCCCCCCCAAACTATTAGGAAGAATCCAGGATTTTGGGGCCCCCCAGGGTGCTGCGATACTTGCCGCTAGAAGAGTGGCAATTACAACAGCGAAAACACGCACCCAAACCAACGATAGGGGAATAGCGGCCATTGAGCGAATACCCCATCCCAAAAAAGCAAAGACCCAGAATGCACTGGCAATTCCAAAAGTTTGTAAAAAGATATCTGCCACTACAGCCCCTGGATAAGCCATAACATTTTGGGCAACCCCGTCATTTGCTAAATTCCAGGAGGGATCTGTCGGATGATAAGTCACCAAAATGGCCGTCAAAATCACTGCCAGACAAACCATAAAAAAACCCATAAATTGACCGGCACGGCGTTTCAAAAATGCCGTCATTCCGGGAGGTAAAAAAGCATGTCTGCCAAATGAACGTGCACGTATCGCCATGAGAATCTTTTTTTGAGGGTTATACAGAAGCCCTGGTTAAAATATTCCGCGCTTCTGAATTTTTATACCATAATTTGAATTTTTCATGAAAGAGAATTCATAACATAACCAATAAGGTCTTGAAGCTGGTGCCGCCGGAGAGAATCGAACTCTCGACCCCACCCTTACCAAGGGTGTGCTCTACCACTGAGCCACGGCGGCTTGAGTTACCGAAGAAACCATGGCATAGGTATAAATCGGATTCAAGATGATTTTATGAAAACGATACTGGATTTATTCCTGAATTTAATAGGGGAGGGAATCTTTATACTCCACAAGAGAATTGGATTGAGCAAAAATAGGGTATGTGATATGTATACCCTAGAAAAATTGCCTACCACCTGAAGGAAATGTGTCGTGAAGTTCTCTAGAATCCAAATTTTCTCTCTTATGCTAGCCACCCTTTTGATTCAGGGATATACCACCCAGGGACTACCCCCCGAAATTATTCCCCACCGCGGGGGAAAAGCCGAGCGGCCGGAAAACACTTTACAATCCTTTCAAGCATGCATTCTGTTGGGCGCAAAATCATTAGAATTGGATGTACAAGTATCCAAAGATGGCCTTGTGGTTGTATACCATCCTGGAGATCTTTCCGCGAACACGAATGGCAAAGGGAAAGTAAATGAATTTTCATTTGCAGACCTTCAAAAGCTAGATGCTGCCTATAATTTTGAGAAAAATGGAAGTTTTCCAGAAAGAGGCAAGGGACATAAAATTCCCCTTCTCGAAGAGATCCTCATCAAATTTCCCGATACAAAGATTATTATTGACTTAAAATCTTTGCCTGCACCTGTCCTTATCGAAGCTGTTGCCAAAGTTGCCAACAAACAAAATGCTTGGGATAGACTTATATTTTACTCAACAGATGATAGTCATCTTATTTATTTAAAAGCCAATTACCCTCAAGCGAAATCTTTTGAGAGTCGACGCAATACGGTCGAAGAATTGCTTAATGTGACAGGATCAAAACAACTTGCAAAAACAAATCAACCGATTTGGTTGGGCTTTGAGCTTGTTCGACAAATGAAAGTCAGTGAAAAACTAGCTTTAGGAGATGCGGAATATCCTGTTAATTTAGTGATTTGGACTAAGCCTGGCATTGAACGTATCCGACAAAAGCTACCGCAAGCAAATATTGTAATGTTTGGAATTAATACCATTGAGGATTATCAAAAAGCAGAAACTCTCGGCGCCAATGCTGTCTATTCTGACAATCCAGCTCAACTGATGTCACGTGGAAAAAAAGATGACCAGAAGTCTCGCTAATTCCCCTCCCAAAGGCAAAAAAATCAAAACAGAGCGCGAACAACGTTTAAGTTCAGCTTTGCGAGAGAATCTGCGTAAGCGCAAATCGCAAAATGTAGAACGCGAAAAATCAAAAGAGACTTTGGAAAAAGAGATCCTCTATACACCCGAGAAAACCTAATAAAATTTAGTCAAAATTTATTAGACCCGTCTCTTCGAAGATTTTTCCATGAATACAATCATTATTTCTGAATAATTACTTTTGTTTTTGAAAAAACCCTCCAATTATTTTCTTAAATCGTGTAGGTTTATGAGTACAGTTTACTTGAAATCTACGATAAGAAGGTCCTCGTCATATGTCCATATTGCCAGATCATTGGATTCGCCAACAAGCCCTCGCCCACAAAATGATTGAACCTTTTGTCGACAATCAAGTCCGTGCACTGGATACGGGAGAGGAAGACCAAGCAATTGTGAATAGCCTGGGCTCAAAAAGAGGTCCCGTCCTTGTTCCCAAAGATGACGGTGTTATCTCGTATGGTGTCTCATCTTACGGATATGACGCTCGAGTCGCCGATGAATTTAAGATTTTCACAAATGTTGATAGTGCGATTGTTGACCCCAAAAATTTTTGTGCCAATAGTTTTGTCGATCGTAAGACAGATGTTTGCATCATCCCACCCAATAGTTTCGCCCTGGCCCGCACAGTTGAGTATTTTCGCATTCCCCGAGATGTTTTGGTTATCTGTTTGGGGAAATCTACCTATGCCAGATGTGGAATTATTGTCAACGTAACCCCATTGGAACCTGAATGGGAAGGCCACGTGACCCTAGAGTTTTCAAATACAACGCCTCTGCCCGCAAAAATTTATGCAAACGAAGGGGCCTGTCAGTTTTTATTTTTGAAGGCTGACCAGGTTTGCGATGTCTCTTATCGTGATCGCTTGGGTAAGTACATGGGGCAAACGGGCGTAACATTACCCCGACTTTAAAACCAATTTTTATATGTTAATACAAGATTAGAAAGGGATATTATTCGCAAATGCAGCAAATTAAAATTAAAGGGGGAATTCCCTTAAAAGGAGAAATCTCAATCAGTGGCGCTAAAAATGCTGCTTTGCCTTTGATGACAGCTGCTTTGTTAACGGATGAGCCTCTCATCTTAACAAACATGCCCGATCTTGCAGATATTACGTCCATGCTAGCCCTTTTGGATCAACACGGGGTTTATTTGACCAGCGATCTCCCCAGTAAGACATTAACACTCACGGCTCAAAAAATTCATAACACCACAGCCCCTTATGACATTGTTCGAAAAATGCGAGCCTCTATTTTGGTTTTAGGACCTCTTTTGGCACGCTGCGGACAAGCAGAGGTTTCTCTACCTGGCGGGTGTGCTATTGGCGTGCGTCCTATCGACATTCATTTAAATGGGTTACGGGATTTAGGGGCAGAAATTGATCTGCTTGATGGTTACATTCATGCAAAAGCTCCCAAGGGTCTTTTGGGAACAACCATTACAATGCCCATTATATCTGTTACGGCTACAGAAAATCTTATGATGGCAGCCTGCCTGGCTAAAGGAGAAACCCGACTCATTAACGCTGCAAGAGAACCAGAAATTATAGACCTAGCTCACTGCTTAATTGCTATGGGGGCTGATGTTTCCGGTGCGGGCACAGATACCATAACAATTCAAGGAACTGCACGTCTTCATGGTGCAACTCATCGCGTTATTCCTGATCGAATTGAAACTGGCACCTATGCCATGGCGGCCGCTATCACAAAAGGTTCCCTTCATTTAACGAATACCTCTCTTGACTTAATTCCCTCCGCTTCTGCCCTTCTACAAAAATCAGGGATTACTTTGAATCCAACAGAACAAGGTTTTACCGTCGAAACGCCAACAGGTGCTATTCAGGGTGTTGACGTCATGACTGAGCCCTATCCAGGATTCGCAACAGACTTACAAGCCCAAATGATGGCTTTGATGACGACTTGTCAGGGCGCATCTCTGGTTACGGAGACTATTTGGGAAAATCGTTTTATGCATGTCCCCGAACTATGTCGTATGGGTGCGAACATTACCGTTCACGGATCTTCTGCACTTGTAAGAGGAGTTCCCTCCTTAAGAGGCGCCCCTGTTATGGCAACTGATTTACGAGCATCCGTGTGTTTGGTATTGGCGGGGTTAGCTGCAGAAGGAGAAACTTTAATTAGTCGCGTTTATCATCTTGATCGTGGATACGAACGGGTGGAAGATAAACTAGGAAGATGTGGAGCGATAATCGAACGAATTGCTGAATAGGGAGATCCTTTAATGTCTAAAGATTTTGTACCGCTGCGACTGTTAGCGAAAGATGAAGAAGATCTTACGATACTAGCAACACACCTACAAGATTCTTTTCTGCCCCTTTTGTCCATGGTGTATGAGCCAAAAGAATCACTATTCACCATGCTTGCCAATCGATTTTGCTGGGAACATCCCTCCATCGAACATGAAGGTGAGCCTATGTACCATCGGGTTCATTCGGGTTTATCTTTCTTAAATGTGGAAAACGTCCATTATCGAGGATTTCACCGCAAAAAGGGGCCAGAGATATTAAATCTCCTCACTCTACAAGCGGAAAAAGGCAATGCTATTCGTATGATTTGTGCGGGCGGTCATGAAATTCGGATAGTTACGAAAAAACTTCATTGTCATTTAGGTGATATTCACCATCCCTGGCCAACCCGAAAAAAACCGCAACACATTTATCAACATATTGAGCACATGCAAGCGGGGGGAAGATAAAATAATGAATGTAACATATACGGTTATGTGTTAAACAATTAATGAAATTACGATTACAATAAAATTATTATTTAGAAGCGAGTCAAAACCGAATGGCAAAAGAAGATTTAATTGAGTTCAATGGAGTCGTTGTAGAACTCCTGCCAAATGCTATGTTTCGTGTTCGCTTGGAAAATGACCATATTATTTTAGCTCATACCTCTGGAAAGATGCGAAAGAATCGTATTCGTGTCCTCGTTGGCGATAAAGTTACGGTCGAAATGACCCCTTATGATCTCACCAAAGGCCGCATCACCTTCCGACAGAAATAAGATCATCTTTAGGGATGATGATCAAAAATGCCCATACAACTATTAATTAGCCATGACAAGAATCAACGACGTATTATCTCCTTAAAGGATGGTCACGTCATCGACGTCGACTTTGAGGACCTTTCCTCAAATGCGCCTATATTTGCTCAGCTGGATCAGATTTTCTGGGGTCGCATCCTTGATACAACCCCAACTCATGCCTTTGTAAAAATAGCTGAAAATGAAGTGGGCCTTCTGCCCTTAGAACATCCTTTTCCTAAACCAAATGAGGGGCAAGCGGTTCTTGTGCAAGTCCGACGAGAGGCTATTCCCGATAAAGGAACTTATCATAAAGGACCCCTGCTTACCCAAAGAATCATTTTGGCAGGTCGTTACTGTTTATTCCATCCCTTCCAAAAAAAGCGGGTTCTTTCGTCAAAACTAAAGGATATTGAGATACGAAATCGCCTTCAAAAACTTATCTCAGCAAATGAACCCATAACACTTCGCGAGGCGGCTGGAAGCGCTACACCAGAACAAATTCGTGAAGAAATTTGTACTTTAAGGAAGAAATTTCAAGACACGGAAACCCTCCCTGCAAAAGTGCCATCTTTGCTTTATAATACTCTATCACCTTACCAACGATGGATGCGAGATATGGAACCTTCAGAAGGGAACTTGATTCTTGTAGATCATGATCAAACTCTAGTAGATATTCGCCATTTCTTAAAAAATTACCGTCCTGATTTGCTCACCCTTACGAAAAAACACAAAGGTTCTCTCCTCAAAGACTTTGAGTTAGAAGACATATGGGATTCCCTCTTTCACGAACGTGTTGATTTGCCAACAGGGGGCAACATTGTTATTGAAATGACAACAGCTTGTATTGCTATTGATGTCAATAGGGGAGGAAGATCAACCTATACCCAACAGGAAACAAACCTCGCGGCCATTCCCATAATCATCCAACACTTAAAGTGGCGTCATTTGGGCGGCAATATTATCATTGATTTTATGGGGCTAGAATCAAACTCTCAAAATTGTAAAATGCTGGAGAAACAACTATTACACCAAGCGGCCCTTTACGATTTGTCATTAGATATTTTTGGGTGGTCAAAGTTGGGGTGGCTAGAAGCTCGATTACCAAAACAACGACGCTCTCTTCCCAATATGACTCAAACTACCTAAGATTTTACCCCTTGAGTCAGGCGACTTTGGGCAAAGAATCCTTTAAAGCATTCATCACGTGATCAAGGATATGGGCTTGTATTTGTAAAAGTTGATGAGCCCGAGCAATTTTCTCAGCACGAAGATTTCCCTCCAAAAAAAGGCGCTCTAGGTTTATTGCTAACTCTTCTTTCGTTGTAATTGAACAAGCAACTTGACTCAAAACGCTACAAATTTCCGTTTGTTTATGGGTATAGGGACCCCAAATTAATGCACAGTCTAGTAATACGGCCTCAATGGGGTTATGTCCTCCAATAGGCACAAAAGTTCCCCCTAAAAATGCGACATGACTTAATCTATAAAAAAGGCCGAGCTCTCCTACCGTATCAACTAAATAAATATCAGTTGAAGGCTTAATCCTTTCTTGACCGGATCGTCTTGCAACTTGCAATCCTTTAGCCCTCAATTCTTGAGCAATTTCTTGGCCTCTACGGGGATGGCGTGGAATGATAACCGTAAGGAGTTTGGGCAAAGTGTTTTTGACCATATTGTGCACATTTGCAGCAAGAATCTCCTCACCGGAATGGGTACTTGCTGCCACCCAAACCGACCGATCTTTCAAAATAGTCTGCAATTGTTTCAATTCACCGAGATCACATGTCAAAGGAGTTGCAGCAAACTTCAAATTACCGCAAACACGAACTTTTGAGGGAGTGGCTCCCAGATCTCTCAGCCGTTTAGCAACCGCTTTGGATTGAGCAAGAAGAAGTTCAAAACAGGACAGAAGATAATCAATAGTAGCGGGAACACGCCGCCAAGATTGATAGCTTTTTTCTGACAAGGCTGCATTAATTAGATAAAGAGGAATTTGTCGATTCTTGCAATTTAAAATGAGATTTGGCCAAAATTCAGATTCCACAAATACAGCAATATCAGGTTGCCAATGATCCAAAAATGATTGAATCCACGAGGGCAAATCCAAAGGGCTATATTGATGAATACAGCCGTTCGGTAGGGACTTTGCAATCACTGTTGATGCTGTAACTGTTCCCGTAGTCACAAGCGGAGTGATGTGGGGGAATTCTATTCGAATCCGCCGCAGAATGGGTAATAAGGAAACGGCCTCGCCGACACTTGCCCCATGAAACCACGCCACAACGCCTTTAGGACGGGGCTGAGATGCCTTTCCAAATCGCTCTGCCAACCGTTTAGGGTCTTCCTTCCCTTTCTTCAGTCGGTACCGCAAATATAATAAGGCTCCTTTTTCGAGAAAGGGCGTCAGGCGCTGATAGAGGACAAGGGGAAAAGGCACCTTCATTTTTATACCTTGTTGACCTGCGGAAGACTTAACTCAAGCATTTCATGAAGTTCTCGCCATTCTCGCGGACTCATACCGCTCGAAACTTGGTCCAAATGCTGCCCCTTTAGTAAGGCTTTGACTACGGCTAATCCTTTTGCAGAGAGCGACGCAGCTCCCATACGGTGATTCATGAAGGCTTCATACGTAATCGGAACCCATTTCTTCAATACCTCTAACATCACATCCGCATAGGCCCGAATTTCATATTGAGCATGCGGATCAGCCCGAAGGCTTAAAAAATGCATAAGGTTGTGTAAATCAATTTTCCAATACCACTGAGTATAAAAATTCACAGGCAGATTCATGCGGGCTAATTCTCTTGCAAGACCCGGAAGAGTAGGGTCCAACACATTACCCGCGCTATCTTCATTCAACATTGTCTCGTAGTGCTGGTATGCTCGCAAGGCATCTTCACGTAATAAATCGAGGACGCGCGTAGCTTGTTCCCCTTGCAAAATTTCATCTCGGCCTTGACGATTGATTGTTGACTGAGCTGCCAAATGCTCGGGATTTGGCATATAAAATTCTTTATCCATGATAGAATAACGCGCTGAGTATTCATTTACATTGGCCGTACGGTGGCGAATCCATTGACGAGCCACAAAAATTGGTAATTTAATATGAAATTTTATCTCACACATCTCAAAAGGCGTAGAATGCCGATGACGCATCAAATAATTGACCAGCCCTTTGTCTTCATTCACCATTTTGGTGCCTTTTCCATAAGAGACACGAGCAGCTTGAACAATAGCCGAATCATCTCCCATATAGTCAATAACACGGACGAATCCGTGATCGAGAACGGGGAGAGGCTCAAAAAGAATGTCTTCTAAAGAAAAAACTGTAGCCCGACGTGTGACAAATTGTTCTTCTTTAAGTTGTTGAATTTCTTTTATTTTATCTGCTTTTAGCACCGTAGACATTTGCCCCTCTTATCAGTTTTTTTTAAAAGTAGGACCAGATTAACGTTAAAACCCTTTTTTTTCCAGTGAAAACACCCTATTTTATATATTGTGAGGTAACTCACTATGGCGATAAACGATTTATGGAATAAGCGTTTCGGACCCGGGGGCGGTACCCGGCGCCTCCACCACGTATTATGGGGGTGAAATAGGATCGACGTGCGTAGTAAAGATATGTCTTTTGCCCGGCATTGTACCACCGTTATCGGGCTGATTTAATAGGTGCAAACAATAATTCTGCATCTCGTGTCGCAGTTAACCTAAACCGTTCAACGGTTGCGGTTACAGCTGCTGCTGCTTAATGTTAGCGAAAGCTAATATAAAGTGGTAAAAGACTAGCAGTCCGGGGGGCACTGGGCAACAGAAGCCCCCCACTAAATTTATGAAAAGTTTGACCCATGTCATTCTACGTTCAAATTAAGGAATCAAATACTGTGAGTAAAATAACCAAATTTGACTATGAACATCTCGTTCAGGAGAGTTTACGCTCTGTCGTTCGATCCGCCCTTTTGCAAGTAGCCAAAAACGGCCTACCAGGCAATCATCATTTTTACATCTCCTTTCGGACGGATTATCCCGGTGTAGACTTGCCGGATTATTTGCTTGAACAATATCCCGAAGAGATTACGATTGTTCTTCAGTACGAATTCTGGGACTTAGAAGTCGAAGATGATTGCTTCTATGTGACATTATGTTTCAATGATATTCATGAACGATTGACCATACCTCTTCCTTCAATTGTGAGTTTTGTGGATCCATCCGTGAAATTTGGGTTACAATTTTCCCCAACCATTCACGAAAAAGTCATCCCAGAAAAACTACCCGTTCGTGCAAAAACTCATGGGAAATCTAAGAAAGCAAACTCCCAGCAGCCGATGACGGAAAGTGTTCAAGATGGGTCTAATGTTGTCGCGTTAGACGCGTTTCGAAAAAAATAATTGAACCTGAACGAAATTCGTAATTCAATATATCAAGCCACTCTCCGTACAGGGCGGTCAGCTGATGCTGTATCTCTTATGGTAGTCAGCAAAAACCAGCTCCCGGAGGCTATTTACCCCCTTCTTGAAGCGGGACAGCGTTTTTTTGGCGAAGCGCGCGTTCAAGAAACGGCATCAAAATGGTCGATTTTACGAAAATTATATCTAGACTGTCATGTGCATCTCATCGGCCCTCTACAGACCAATAAAGTTCGCCAAGCTCTTGAACTTTTTGACGCTATAGAATCTGTTGATCGCCCGCGTCTGATACTGGAACTTGCGAAGGAATGGTCAAATCCTCATCGCAAAACTCATAAGCTGCTCATTCAAGTTAATACCGGTCAAGAGCCCCAAAAAAGTGGCGTTTTGATTGATGATTTACCTGACTTAATTCACCTATGTCACCTCCACAACCTACCCGTAACTGGTTTGATGTGTATTCCCCCGCTTCTTGAAGATCCCACGCTTCATTTTCAAATACTCGCAAATTTAGCAAAGACATATAACTTGCCAGAGTTAAGTATGGGCATGAGTGGCGATTACTCTCTTGCAATCGCCCATGGCGCAACTTGCGTACGCATCGGTTCGGCTATTTGGAAATCGTGACTGCTTATATCGTTTAACTTTTTGTCTCCAATTCACGTTTTGAATTCACTTTACTAAATGTTACTTTTCGTAAAATTTAGTAACTAAAAAAGAATTTAAAACGTAAAGAATATACTTCCTATGGTTGCAAATATATGATACATCCTGACTAAAAGGAGACGTAGAAATTCACTATAAAGTACCTGGATTTTCTTTGATTGAAATGGCCATAGTCCTTATTATTATGGGCTTAGTGAGTGGTTTTACCTTTCCTATAATAAAAATCATGATGGACGGGCAGAAGGCCCGAACAACTGCTCTTCATCAAGAGCAAATCCTATATGCTTTAGCCAGTTATGCGAATAAAAATAATTTTTTGCCTTATGCGGCAAACCCTACGCTCCAAACAGGCGAACAAGACGCATCAAGTCGCTTGCGCCGCGGCATTGTCCCTTTCAAGAATTTGGGCCTACCAGAATCAATCGCTAAAGATGGTTATCACCACTGGTTTACTTACGTTATTGATGATTTTTATGGGGTACAGCCTGAGCGAGCCACGGCTCAGTCTATTTTTGAACCCTTGAAAAATCGACTGTGTAAAAATCGTCATTTTTCAGCAGGGCAAACCCCTCTAAAAATTAGAAATGTGCCAGAAAAAATTGCTGTAGCCCTCATAAGTCATGGACCTGAGGGAAGGGGATCTTACCCTCATCATTCTTCTCTTCTACCGCAAGGTATAGACGAACGACAAAATAGCACTTCAGACCAAGAAATTATTGATCAACCTTTACGACAAGATCCGACAAACCCTTTTTCTCATAAAGTTGCGTGGGTTACGGCAAAAAACTTGATGGCCATTTATGCGCGGTCACCTTGCCCCCCCCTTAATGACGCTCTTCCCCAATCTAAAGACCCAATTTTTCAAATTCCTCGGGAAGAAAGAAGAGAGGATAACAAATAATTCTAAGGTAGTTTTACTATTGAATCCGTTACTTCAGGCGTTCAATAACTTTTGAATACCCAATGAGAGGTAATAGGTCCTTCATTTCAGGCCCATGATCCATCCCCGTAATGGCTTGACGTAGTGGCATAAATAATTCTTTACCTTTACGGCCCGTTAGTTCCTTCAATTGGCCGGTCCAGGAAGCCCATGTCGTTACATCCCAAGGTTCTTTAGGCAAACAATTTAAGGCCTGCAGTAAATAACTACGATCCTCAACAATGGGTGTAATATTCCCCCAGCAAATCGGCTCCCATTGCGCAGCCTCTGACAGAGTATGCAAATTTCCCCGAATCACATTCCATAAGGTCTCATGAACAGAAGGCGCTATGTCCTTCAGACGTTCTGCCACATTTTCATAGGGAGTCATCTGTAAAAGTTTATGGTTGAGCGTATTCAAATCTGCCGGATCAAATCGGGGAGCTGTCCGACTAAAAATAGACAGCGTAAAACTTTGTGCCAATTCATCAAGTGTCAAGTGAGGCTCAACCGGTAAAGACGTCCCCAAACGCGCAATAAGACTATTAATGGCCATTGACTCAAGACCATTTTCGCGCAAGGTACCCAACCCCAAGCTTCCTAGCCGCTTGGAAAGAGACGCCCCCTTATCATCTAGTAATAGCGTAAAATGTCCAAAATGGAGACGAGAAATATCTGCACCCAGTGCTGAAAATAATTGAATTTGCACCGCAGTGTTTGTGACATGATCTTCCCCACGAATAATATGCGAAATTCCCAAATCGATATCATCCACAACTGAGGGAAGGGTATATGTATACGTCCCATCCTCTCGTACCAGAACGGGGTCCGTTAAATGACTGCCGTGAAAATCATTTGACCCTCGGATGAGGTCGTCCCAATGGATCGCCTCGGGAAGCAGTTGAAATCGCCAGTGAGGCTTACGGCCCTCAGCTTCAAATGCTGCACGTTGATCGGCGGTCAATTTTAAACTTGCTCGATCATATATAGGGGGCTCGTGACGCGCTAATTGGCGTTTGCGATTAAAGTCCAATTCTTCAGGTGTTTCATAGCAGGGATAGACTCTCCCCACAGACTTGAGATGTTCCATCGCTTGATCATAATGAGAAAATCGATCAGACTGCTTCACAAATCGATCATAGGTTAGTCCCAACCAAGCTAAATCTTCCTCAATAGCTTTTGCATATTTTGCATCTGATCTTTCTAAATCCGTATCATCCAGACGTAAAAGAAAGGTTGCTTCTTCTCCATTGAGCTTATGATGCCGCGCAAATAGCCAATTAATTAGAGCAGCGCGAGCATTCCCAATATGTAGCCATCCTGTAGGACTAGGGGCGAAACGAACACAAATAGCCATAATGAATTAACCATACTTATAAATGAGGTATATGTCAGTTTACCTTACTGAATTTTAGGGTCTTTAGGCAAGAAATTGCAGCAGAATAATAGAATTAGATTTTTGAACGTAAACTTTGTTTTGTAGGTCCGCTGCTAAGACCAAATTTAATCTTTGTTGATCTCTTGCTCTTTTTTGGAATTGGCGTTTGAAAGATTTCTTTTTTTAAAGCCACTGTCTTTAACATTTTGCCCTTCGATGAAGGACCTCGAATTTTACTCCACATACCATACACACGATTTTTATAGCGATTATGGTGGACTGGCGACGGCGAATGATAGAGTTTAACGGCTCTCTCAAAGGAACCATAACGACGTTCTAAGTTCTTAATCAATTTCGCAGCATGGGCAATATTATTCTCAGGCTCTAACATGGCTTCAATGGATTTAAAGTTACGGCGGTGTGATGCATAATGTAGCTGCATGCACCCAACAGAAAAATCAGAGAATCCCTCTTCAACTAATTGCTTAACATATTTCGTGGCGGCAACTTTGGATGTGAAGATATGGGCGCGTCCATGAGCGTTAATGGCCCACGGTGAAATACCGGATTCAACTTTTGCAATGGCCTTCAATAAATCTTGAGGAATACCTTTAGCCGCTTCTTGCTGAGAAATAACATCCTTACATGATGTTGCATTTTGACCAGCCTGAATTGGAAATTGGCTAAACGCAACTCCAGCAATCAGGATAATAGATAAAAGTGATTTTAACTTCATGGGTCTGTAAATCTCCATCAAATGGCCCGAACTTCTTGGACTTCTGGCACATAATGTCGCAACATATTTTCAATGCCTGATTTTAAAGTTGCTGTTGAACTGGGGCACCCTGAACAGGCTCCTTGCATTTTTAAATATACGATTCCATCTTCAAATGAGTGAAATACAATGTCCCCCCCATCTTGGGCAACGGCGGGGCGGATGCGCGTATCTAACAACTCTCGTATCTGAATCACGAGGGGATCATTACTTGCCTCATAAGGAGTCGACTCAATTGATATATCTGTTACAACAGGCAAATTAGCAACAAAGTGATCCATCAAAATGCCCAAAATTGACGGCTTTAGTAGATTCCAATCTTGACCTGTTTCCTTTGTAATCGTCACAAAGTCAGACCCAAAAAAAACCCCTTTAAGACCTTCAGTTTCTAGAAGACGTCGAGCGAGCGGTGAATTGTCACAATGCTGCCCCTGAATATAGGACGCTGTTCCTTCAGGCATAACTATACACCCAGGTAGAAACTTTAATGTTTCCGGATTGGGTGTTTCTTCTGTCTGAATAAACACGAGTCCCCCTTGTTAACCATTTATTAATATTTCTTAATAGTTATTACAAAACGATCATTTTTTCAACCAAAAAAATTTTATTAAGTAAATTTAAAAAATAAAAATATACTTTAATTTATATTTTTAATTTTTTACTTTTTATATTAATAATAATTAATATCTATCATTTTAACTGATGTGAAGTTTGAAATTTTTAAATATAGAAGTTAACAAAATGAAGAAGAACTATTCTTCATTAGAAGTCGCACTTCGGGATCATGGGAGATACCCTTTCCGTTACCCCGCGTTATCCATGTGGTACGCCCAAGAACAAATGTATGATTCAAACGTGTTGGCTCAATTTCTTCACGACGTAGCGAAAAAGTCAAATGGACCTCCGATCCTTCACCTATATAGAAATAGGTTAAATCTCGTAAAGCCATATACTCCTGAGCAGTTTCCTGTTGAAAACGAATGAATTGATTATAGGTTAGAGGAGGAATATGAACAGTAATTCCCGCAGTCTGATGCCATGAGCGCCTTCCCAGAACTGTCGACTTTCCTAATATGTGATGTTGAGCCGTTTCTCGAACACCAATTCTTGTCCAATCTTTTTCTGGAGCAACTTGCCAGGCTCCTTGATATTGAGACACCCGAATGGGCATATCAAAATATGACCGAAGTAAGCGCTGTAATCCGATCAAGGATCGGGGACGTTTCCAAAATGCCGGCGCAAAGGACAAAAGGGATTGATCTGAAACAGCTAAATGATTGCGAATTGAGTCAGATTCAATACCCACTAAGTCCAAGAATGCTTTGCCGACGGGAGTTTCGTCTGGTCGGACTTGAGCAATACCCAAAACTATTTTTTTGCGCATACGATGCCAAAAACTCGCCAAGCGATGATTAAAAATATCGAGGAAATCTTTTAAGCTGGTATCCTTATGACGCAATCGTTCAATCAATAATTCCGTGTAGGGCGTCGGAAGGGGACCTTGAATTCCACCCAATCCAATGAAATTTACGGATAATACAGGAGGTCTGCTTGTGTCTGAAGGCGACAGGCTTTGTATGTCCGCACCCGATGGAGATAATGTCACGCGCGATTGAATTGAAACCGCTTCTTTTAAAGGATCAGAACCCTCTCCCAAGGGAATGGCTTCAGGACGCATTTTCTCCAACAAACGAATTGCTTGATGAAAATCAAATTCGTAAGGCGTTTTTAGAACTTGCTCTTCTAAAGGAGTATTTGTTCTCCGGGTAACGGGTGCCATCTCATCCACTCACCTTGACGTCGCGTGCTGTGTAAAACAACTTCAACAAACGAATTTATAGACACTTGTAAAGCAAAGAAATGTCGCAAAACAGAGCTCATTAAAAAGACACTACTGCCTGCAAGTTCATGCTCATTCATTGTTAAGGAAACCTCTAAACCGGGAATAAATCCTCGCCACGCTTCCTCACCAATTCGACGAACGGTCGATTTACAAGATAGTTTTTGTAAAGCATCTATTTCACCGTGACGATAGATAGATTCTGGCCCCGCATAAAGACGTAGCATTTCTTTTAAGACGTTCAAAGAAGCATCCCCTTGCGTTAAAGAAAGGTGGTTAACGGACAAATGAGAAATTAGGCGCCATAAAGTTTCGCCATCTCTTGGAGCATGGACTTGAGAAACGGGTTTACCCAAACAAACAATTTTAGCTATGGGAGCCCTATCCTCTATTTCCATTAAAGTCCCGGCGGTCATTTGTTCCGCCAAATATCTATTTGTACACAATGTTTCACCATAAATAGTCTGCACTGAAGGGAGAGTGGGGTTGAAATCCAAATCAACAAAAGTTAAAAACATTTCCGTTCCCGGTATATCTTTTTGCAAAGATGCGCTTCTTCTGCCAATCCAAAATGAGTTGTGCTGTGTCTCTGAAGTCAGTTTTTCCGTTTTATGATTAAAGGAAAAGTAAGGTTGAAACTCAACGGGATCTGGTTGGTCTTCTAAAGTTGCCATCACTCGATTAATGGAATAAATTTCCGTCGTTCTCTCCCGACGCGCGTCAGGTGTTAATCGATACTCCGTTTGTCGGTGATCCAGACGGATTGGATCCGTTGTTCGTCGAAATAAGTTGACCATGGGCGTACATCCCAGTAAGAAATTTCGAGGATGTAACTTTAACTTTCCAATCACTTCAGCATCTTCAATAGCAATAAGTAAATCCATCTCATTGCTCGCCCCTTGCGTCGATATATTTTCAACTGAAAAAAACAAGTATTTTTCAGGAAAATGAAAATATTCTTGAATTAATTGATAAGCTGGCTGGGCATGACCAGGATGAGGTAAGATCAAGTGATCTTCATCAAATCCTACAGATTGTAAGGAAGGCATCGGTAAATAAGACGCTGTTTTTTGATCAGTGGATACTAAGACATGTGGATTCGTTTGCGCAAACAAAGCACTATACATTTCAAATGTTAATAGGCGATCCCCGTTCAAATGGAAGGTTAGTCGTTTTAGATCGAGGTCAGAAAAAAGAAGCCCTTCTTCGGTTTGAAGACGTAAACGTAAATACCAAGGGACCTTGGGACCATATCCTTTAATGTCATAGACATCCCGCGAAACAAAATCGACATGAGTGACAGTAATAG
Organism: Alphaproteobacteria bacterium; assembly: GCA_016870095.1. NCBI lineage: Bacteria > Pseudomonadati > Pseudomonadota > Alphaproteobacteria > Alphaproteobacteria bacterium. Next base: position 73,822 of record VGCI01000004.1, read on the forward strand.
GCCACAAGGTAATGTCGTAGGCCGTCCGAAATCGACAGGCAACACCTTCCTCAGCGTAAGTAAATAATAAAGTTTCCTTGGGAATAGGGAATCCAGTAGTCAGTGTCCCTTTTGTGGCATCTGCTTGAAAATGAGCTATTGCCATGGCGGGAATTGGATTGATCAATTGAGGATAAAGAACGCCTAACAGAGCTGATGAAATTTGAGGCAATCGATCATCGATTTCTTGACTCAACCGAGCCGTTAGAAACGCAAAAGATTCAAGAAGTCTTTCCATGTGAGGATCCGGAGATTCCTCCCAATTCAACCCCAGGCGATGCGCAATCTTTGGGTGCTTATTTGCAAACAATCCCCCCGCTTGACGCAAGTAGGTCAATTCCCGATGGTAATAGTTTAGAAATGGATCCTGACTCCCTCGAATCACTGTAACGTCCCTAAAGTAAAGTATTTTAATTAAATTATAGACAGACATAGAGCAAGACAGGAAGAGTCTTTATTTTCATATAAATTTAGAATTTATAAAAGAAGCTACATGAGAAACACATAACTTAATGTAAGGGAAGGGATTGTCTAAAGAATTGCTATTTTATATTGTTCACAGCTTCTCTTACTTTTTCCACAAACTATTTTTTATAGAGTGAATGAGTTCATTATGTGATTCTAACTCCTCAGATGTGGGCTCATGAGGACGAGCTTCTTTGTGAGTACGAAGAATGTTCTTTAAATCATCCCGTGTCACAACTTTGGTTTGAAGGGGAGCTCCCGCAAATGTAAACGCTGTCTGACGTCCTCCCAGAAGTTCTAAATAGACTTTAGCTAATAATTCACAGTCAATTAAAGCACCATGCTTTGTTCGACCTGAAAGGTCAATTTGGAACCGACGACACAATGCATCTAAACTCGCAGGCGATCCTGGAAATTTTGCGCGAGCAATTTTTAAAGTATCGGTAGCCCGTTGGGGGGGGAAATGAGGATGATTTAACCGCCCAAATTCAGCATTTAAGAATTTTAAATCAAAAGCAGCATTATGAATAATCAATTGATCATCGCCAACAAAAGATAAAAACTCATCTACAATTTTAGAAAAAACGGGAAAAGGTTTAAGGAATTCTGTTTTGATGCCACTAATTGCAGACGCTTCGGCGGGGACATCCCGTTCCGGATTTATATAGCTATGGTACACACGGCCCGTTGGGAGATAATTAATCAATTCCACACAACCAATTTCGATAATTCGATGGCCTTCCGCAGGATCTAATCCGGTAGTCTCAGTGTCTAAAACAATTTCACGCATAGTCGGTCCGTTTTAAGGATAAGGCTTCAAGGATGGTTTTTAATTGACGAAAAGTATGTCCTTTAGATAAACCGGATTGAATTTCAAAAGTCGCTTTAGCTTTCTTTTGAGGCAAAGTCCAATGTCGATTTAAAACATGATTAAGGTTTTCCAAATTTATGCCTGGTCTCTTTTGAAGACGTTGTTGCTGTATAAATGAGGGAGAATAAATCAAAACAGTGTATGTACATAAAGAGTCCCAACCCACCTCAAATAACAAAGGAACATCCACAACACACCAATGAATACCCAGTCGACGCATCTTTTCTAAAAATTCTATCATTTTGGAAAAAGCCCGCTCATGAATGAGATGTTCTAAACTTGTTAAGCACTTTTCATCCTGAAAAGCCTTAGAGCGCAAAAGGGATCGATCAACTGTCCCCCCCACTATGACATCGGGATATAAATCAGTAATTTCTTGAATAAGCTGCAAGTCCTCCCCTAACAAATCCCGAACAGCCTGATCAGCATCCCATACGGGAGCGTTATAAATAAGACGCAAAGCCCGAGTAACTGTAGATTTCCCCATCGCCATCGATCCTGTCAATCCCAGCACGATCATGAGATCTCCTTTTTCAAAAGGTACGATTTTCCCTAACAAACCTTCTTGAAGACGTCTTTTCTCGTCTCGGTTAAAGCATAAGTCTTGGATTGACTTTACGAATTCATAGACTCAAAAAAGTCTGAATTGCTCTTACTGTATTTCAGCTTATCATGCAAGAATTCCATGGCTTCGACGGTTCCCATTGGGTTGAGAATACGACGCAAAACCCACATCTTTGACAGGGATGCTTTGTCAGTAATAAGAAGTTCTTCCTTACGTGTCCCCGACTTCGTAATATCGATGGATGGGAAAGTACGCTTATCGGATAACTTACGATCCAAAATAATTTCCGCGTTACCAGTGCCTTTAAATTCTTCAAAGATAACTTCATCCATACGAGATCCTGTATCTACCAATGCCGTAGCAATAATAGTCAACGATCCGCCTTCTTCGATGTTACGTGCAGCCCCAAAAAATCTTTTAGGACGTTGCAAGGCATTGGCATCCACACCACCTGTTAAAACTTTACCTGAAGAGGGAACTACCGTGTTATAAGCCCGCGCAAGTCGTGTAATGGAATCTAGCAAAATGACGACATCACGCTTTTGTTCAACTAAACGTTTTGCTTTTTCAATGACCATCTCGGCAACCTGCACATGTCGTGAAGCCGGTTCATCAAAGGTTGAAGAAACCACTTCACCCTTAACAGAGCGAGCCATGTCGGTCACTTCCTCTGGACGTTCATCAATCAATAGAACAATAAGATAAACTTCTGGATGATTAATGGCAACGGAGTGAGCAATGTTTTGCAACATGACGGTTTTTCCTGTACGAGGCGGCGCAACGATCAAGGCGCGCTGACCTTTTCCAAGAGGGGAAACAAGATCAATAACACGTTGAGTAAAATCTTTACCATTTGAGACGTTGCCCTCACCTTCAACTTCAAGAATCAAACGCTTCTCGGGGTAAAGAGGTGTAAGGTTGTCAAAATTAATTCGGTATTTAATATTATCCGGGGGTTCAAAATTGATGGTATTAACTTTTAACAAAGCGAAATAACGTTCGCTATCTTTCGGGGCTCGAATTTGCCCCTCAACGGTATCCCCTGTCCGCAAACCAAATCTGCGAACTTGGCTCGGTGATACATAAATATCATCGGGCCCTGGAAGATAGTTAGACTCAGGTGACCGTAAAAATCCAAAACCATCTTGGAGGATTTCAACGACACCATCTCCAAATATGGCTACATCTTTTTCTGCCAATTTCTTTAATATGGCAAACATTAAATCCTGTTTGCGTAAGGCGCTGGCGTTTTCAATTTCTAATTCTTCTGCTTGCGCCAATAGCTCTGCGGGCGGTTTGCGCTTAAGTTCCTGTAATTGCATGATTTTCCTTGATAAAACTAAAACGGTTTGACAATAACGCTTATGATAATAACAATCAATAAAAGTGTAGGCACCTCATTAATAAGACGGAAAAAGGGATCGGTGCGTGTGCACACCCCTGTGGCTAGTTGCTTTCGCCAGAAATTTAACAAATGATGAAAAATAACCAGGCCAATAACGCAGGTCAACTTGAGATGAAACCACCCAAATGACCAGACATTTTGGACTATAACAAGAAAAATTCCTGATGCCAAGGATAAAAGCATAGAAGGAACCATAATTATCCTATATAAGCGATATTCCATAACCTGAAACAATTGTGCTGCTTCCGATTTTGAATCAACATTAACGTGATAGACAAACAATCTAGGAAGATAAAAAAGGCCAGCCATCCACGCAATTATGGCAATGAGATGAACGACTTTTATCCATAAATAAAACCCGAGAAGCCAATCATACATAGCGCTTACCCTTTATTTAAATTTGATACAACTAACCCCGCAAGCGACTTGATATAATCAGAATGAATACCCAAAGTTGGAACTCTTCCATAGAAGGGTACCCCAACAGACTCCGCGAGATACCGATAATCTATATCTAACTCTACAAGGGTTTCAGAATGTTCAGACACAAAAGCTATGGGCACAACAATAACGGGAACTTTTTCCGCACCAGCACGCTTTAGTTCCTGTTCGGTGGAGGGCTCTAACCATTTTAAGGGCCCAACTTTGCTTTGATAACATATGACTCCGTCAACAGAGGAAGGTAATTTTTTTAAAATAGACTTCACTGTTTGATGAATTTGAGCTTCGTAAGGGTCTCCGGCATCAATAACTTTTTGAGGGAGCCCGTGAGCAGAAAACAAAATACGAGGATGACCATAGGCCGATGCTTTTTCGATCCAGGGCCGCAATAAATCTGTGTGGGCCTTGATAAAAGAGACCTCATCAGGATAACTGTTAATTTGACATGTGGGGATGCTTAGCCCTTGCCGCTTTGATTCTTTTTCCCATTCCAGAAAACTCGATCCGGTTGTTGTGATGGAAAATTGAGGATAGAGGGGCAGTAAAATGACTTGTGTTGGTTGAAAAGATTTAACCTTAGCAATAACTTCTGAAGCGCGGGGGTGCCAATACCTCATAGCCACAAAAACTTCCACCTCTTGATCTGGAATTTTCTTTTTCAGTAGCTGAGCAAGGTGATGAGCTTGAGATTTTGTATTTAGAAAAAGAGGAGACGCCCCCCCCATTTGCTGATAGATTTTGCGAGCCTTTTTACTGCGCGTTCGAGAAATTATTTCCGCCAAAAGAGGCCGCAACGGCCAAGGAAGGGAAATGATGGCGGGGTCAGAAAATAAATTTCGTAAAAAAGGGCGCACAGCCTCAAGGGTGTCGGGGCCCCCTAAGTTCATCAAAACAACAGCAAGACGATTCTGGCGGATAGTCATTCTTTACAACTCTCTTCCCCTAACAAGTTCGACAAGTTCCCTCACGTGATCCACGGGTGTTTGGGGCAAAATTCCGTGGCCAAGATTGAAAACAAAAGACGTTCCCTGAAATGCATCCAGCAGCTCGCGTACACTATCTCTCACTTTCTTTCCTCCTTCGACCAAAATTCCTGGACTTAAGTTTCCCTGAACAGGAGCAATTTTTTGGATCTGATTTTTCATTACCGAAACAGGAACCCCCTCATCAACCCCTAAAGCCAAATAGGGAAAGTCCTTAACAATCTTTGAATAAATGGGGGAAACACCTCGTCCATAATAGATAATGGGTAGGTTTGGGTAAAGACCCCGGATGCGAGAAATGATGCGACGAATGGGATCAACGATCCATTCATCTTGATTTTCAAGAGGGACTGCCTTTGCCCAAGAATCAAAAATTTGTACAGCATCTGCACCAGCTTCAATTTGAGCCAGGAGAAAAGTTCCAATAGATTCTTCCAATAATGCCATGGTTTGGATAAACAGCGGACTTTGGGTATAGAGATGATTTTTTATTCGATCAAATGTTGCTGATTTTCCTCCCTCAAGCATATAGGTAGCAATAGTCCAAGGACTCCCTGAGAAGCCAATTACGGCCTTAGTTGACGGTAAGGACTTGCGAACATTACGAAGAATGTTAAGAGGTGTAGATAACGCTTTGAGCAAATCAACATCTTGTGCATTTTCAAAAAATGTTGAGGCGTCAATGGGTTCTAAAATGGGTCCCTTCTTTTCAACAATATTTACCCTTTGTCCCAATACGTGCGGAATTACAAGGATGTCACTAAATAAAATTGCAGCATCAAAATTGAATCTTTCAATGGGTTGAAGAGTAATTTTTGTGGCAAGTTCTTCATGAAAACATAATTCCATAAAGCTGGGAACTGTTTCGCGAATGGCTCTGTACTCAGGTAAATATCTTCCTGCTTGACGCATGAGCCATATGGGGGGATATAAGTTCACATTCCCCTGAAGGGTATTTATAATCAGATTCATGGTTACTACATAATCACAATTGTATTAATTTATAAAGGTAGTTGTAGTTGTAGTAGATATATGTGAATTATGGGGATTCAATTCTTTAGGAAAATTGTCCACAGATTCTTTAATTATAAACAGTTCTTCCCTAATTGAGGGGATAATTCTTTTATCTTATTGGAAGATTTGTAAAATAGTACTTCTCTACCCGGGGATAATTTGGGGGATAAATTTTGGATTTAGTTTCAACAAGAGGGGTGTGGAAAGATAATCCACAGGTGGTTAACTTTTGTAAAGCCGTCAAAGTTATCCCGACTTATTAGCCGAAAAACGAAATTTAGGTTAGGCTATAAACTGTTCTTCATTTTGTACAAGAATTCTTTTCGTTTCATTCACAAGTTTATCCACAGCTCTCTTCGGGTAATGGATTAAGGAAGACGAAGAAGTTTTTAAAACGATGTTTTTGTAATTTCTTGACACTTATCCTGGTTTCCCTTACTTTTTAAATACATGCTGAATTATATTTATTTCTTTTTTTCTTTCCTCATTGGATTGTCTATTGCCACCAAAGCAAGTGTACCGCAGGTTTTGGTTACAATTAAACCTATCCATTCTTTGGTTGCGGGCGTTATGGAGGGGATGAATTCTCCGACGCTTTTGATGAGTGGGGAGAGCTCTCCCCATACTCAAAATTTAAAACCATCCGAGGTAAGACAAATTAATGCCGCTCAAGTTGTTGTTTGGGTAGGACCTTCTTATGAGACAGCCTTGCAGCGTGTGATAGAGACACCAAAAGTTGGCCAACGTATCATCACACTTCAAGATAAGCCAGGAATGAAATTATATCCGATGCGACAGGGAGGACTGTGGGGAAGTCACGTTCACGGGTCTGAAGAAGATCATTCTTGTGGTCATCAACATAACGACCAAGATTTAGACGGACATCTTTGGCTTGATCCTGATAATGCCAAAGCTATTGTTATTGCCATTGCTCAAGAACTAAGTGTGCTTGATCCAAAACATCAGAAAGATTATCACACGAATGCACAAAATGTTATCAGTCGGTTAGAAGATTTAGATCAAAATCTGAAGGAAATCTTAATGTCCGTTAAAAACAAACCCTATGTGGTTTATCATGATGGGACACAATATTTCGATCGCCATTACAAAACAAGAGCAATAGGTGTGCTTATTGGAGATAGTCATTATGGACTTAATGCTCAACACTTCCTGCAAGTTTCCGAGTATATCCGAGTGCAAAAAGTGAGTTGTGTTTTTACAGAACCGCAATTTCCGACAGATATTATTAGCTCCCTTATGGAAAAGACGGGTACACGAATAGAAACTTTGGACTATTTGGGCGTTGGTTTAGAAGCAGATAGAGATGCTTATTTTGTGATGATGCAAAACCTGGCGAGTGCTTTTTTAAAAGGGCTTTCAGATTCTTGAGATTAACCGATGGAAATTTCCATATCTTCGTGAGTTGATCCTGATTGGGGCCAAATATTTGTATCTCGATCTTCATCAAACTGGGGGGAATTAAATTTCACATAATCAACTCTTACTAACAGAAGTTCATCTGGGTTTAACCCCCCCAAATGATCAGTAGGCTTCAAACTTCGCGTAAATCGGCTTCTTACTTTACGACCTAAAGAATGAAAAACACCCCCGGTTTCAGATGAAATCTGGTGGGTATAGGATAAAAGATAGGCGCACGCACTCATGGCAAAATCTCCTTATACTTAAGAAAATAGGATAAACACTTCCAAAAACAAGCTTTGATGCCAGAAAAATTCTAAAGATTTTACTTTTCTTGATCCATCCCCCCAATGCGCATAGCAAGAGCTGCCTCTATAAAACAATCAATATCTCCATCCAGCACACCCGAAGCATTACCTCGTTCAACGCCTGTACGAGTATCTTTTACCATTTGATAGGGCTGTAAAACATAAGAACGAATTTGATGCCCCCAACCGATATCAGTCTTTCCAGCACTTTGAGCGGTTAGTTTTTCTTCTTTCTTTCGCAATTCTAGTTCGTATAATCGGGCTTTTAACATCGAATAGGCTTGAGCTCTATTCCGGTGTTGGGAGCGATCATTTTGACATTGGACAACAATGTTAGTCGGAATGTGAGTAATGCGAATGGCGCTTTCTGTTTTATTGACGTGTTGCCCCCCCGCACCGGAAGCCCGATAGGTATCAATTCGCAAATCCTTATCTTCGATGGCAATATCTATGGAATCATCAATGACAGGGTAAACCCAAACAGAAGCAAAACTTGTATGACGCCTGGCGTTAGAGTCAAAAGGAGAAATACGAACCAATCGATGAACACCACTTTCTGTTTTTAGCCACCCATAGGCCTGATGTCCCATGATTTTTAATGTAATGGACTTTATCCCGGCTTCTTCTCCAGGACTTTCTTCTAAAATTTCTAGCTTATAGCCTTTTGATTCTGCCCAACGACTATAAAGGCGAGAGAGCATGGAGGCCCAATCTTGGGCTTCTGTCCCTCCCGCACCAGCATTAATTTCTAAGAAGCAGTCATTCTTATCCGCCTCTCCCGATAACAATGTTTCTAACTGGAGGCGCGTTGATATTTTCTCAAGTTTTTCCAGTTGGGTTTCAGCTTCGACGATAATGGCTGTGTCCTCTTCGGATTCTCCTAAGGCAATGAGCTCCACATTATCTGTTAATTGGGTTTGGAGGTCCTGGATACGATTTATGGACGTTTGTAGGGCGTCGCGCTCTTTAAGGATCTTTTGCGCCAAAGCTTGATTGTTCCATAAATCTGGATCTTCAGCTTGGGTATTTAAGGATTCGAGTTGGCTTAAGGCTTTGTCCCAGTCAAAGATGCCTCCGCAACAATGAAAGACTTTGGTCAATTTGTTTAACGATGGATTCAATTTCTGCTCGCATGGATTGGCTCTCCTATTGTATCTGTTTAATATTAAGATGTAACCTCAAGCCAGAATAAGTTCAATGCCTCTGATGAGAAAGGGAGAAATACATGTTTGCTGTTATTTATAAAGGCACTGTTTATCCAAAATCAGAAGAGACGTATAAGAAACTTTGGTGTCGAATAGAAACATATTTTATTGAGTATGGGGGGGCTTTGAAAAAAGTTTCAAATTTTTATGAATGATGAAACACATTTTGGGTTTAAAAAAGTTTCTGAAAATCAGAAAACGGGACTTGTAAAAGATGTTTTTCGCCGGGTAGCTCAAAAGTACGATCTCATGAATGATTTAATGAGTTTGGGTATTCATAGATTATGGAAGGATCATCTCGTTATGGGGCTTAATTTACCCCAAAATCCTTTTATACTGGATGTAGCCGGAGGAACAGGGGATATTGCCTTTCGGATGGCAAAAGCCTATCCCCACCGAAATCCAACCATCATGGTATGTGATCTCACCCCAGAGATGATAGAAATTGGCCGAGATCGGGCGATTAATCAAGGAATTGTAAAAGAGATTGAGTGGATTTGTGGCAACGCGGAAAATCTACCCTTGCCCGATAGCTCCGTGGATTTGTATACAATTGCTTATGGTTTACGAAATGTGACGCGCATCGATGAGGCTTTAAAAGATGCTTTTCGTGTTTTGAAGCCGGGTGGAAAATTTGTGTGCTTAGAATTCAGTCGAGTTAAGGGTTTTGCCTTGGAGAAGGCGTATGATTTTTACTCATTTCATCTTCTGCCAGTTTTGGGAGAATGGGTTTCTAATGACCGCAAGGCTTACGAGTATTTAGTCGAGAGTATTCGCCAATTTCCCGAACAAGAAACGTTGGGAGAAATGATGAAATCGGCAGGATTCACAAAACTGAATTGGCAGAATTTGTGCGGTGGGATATCGTGCATACATACAGCAATAAAAGAATAAGGGGGAGGCAATAAAATGTCAGCATCTAGTGTATCTAAACCTGAATTAGATGAGAGAGTAAAAGTTGGGTTGAGTCGTTTACCTCACGGTGCAGATTTACCCTTGCCTGCCTATGGGACACCGTTAAGTGCTGGGTTAGATTTATATGCGGCTGTAGAGGAAAATGTTGTTTTGAACCCGGGCGAATGGCAAGGGATACCGTCTGGTATTTCTATTGCTCTGCCGCCCGGGTATGAAGCTCAAATTCGATCTCGCTCAGGCCTTGCTTTCAAAAACGGAGTGGCGGTTTTAAATTCTCCAGGAACAATTGACGCAGACTATCGCGGAGAAATAATTGGTATTATTATAAATCATGGCTTAGAGCCTTTTACGATTACTCGAGGGATGCGTTTTGCGCAAATGGTCATTGCTCCCGTCTCCTCCATTACATGGGATGAGCAAAAGACTTTTGATGAAACTCATCGAGGAGAAGGCCGATTCGGTTCCACAGGGTTAAATTAAAAATGAAGATTGGTTTTGTATACTTTATAATAATCATGACAATGAGCAATATTCTTGCAGCTCCTGCGCCTCCCCTAGCTCTGCCACGATTTGCGTCACTTCGCGCAAAAACGGTCAATCTGCACGTGGGTCCTGGTAAAAGCTACCATATAGAATGGATTTTTGTACGTCCCGGGCTGCCAGTGGAAATTATTGCGGAATTCGATACTTGGCGCCAGATTCGCGATTGGCAAGGTACCCAAGGATGGGTTCACAAAAGTTTACTTTGTGGGAAAAGAACAGCTGTTATTCAACAAAAACAACGCAAATTATATAAAGATACAGATGAAAACTCCCGTGTGGTTGGCTATCTTGAGCCTGGAGTATTGGGAGAGGTATTAGAATGCCGTAATGACTGGTGTCGTCTTGATGTTCAAGGCCATCGGGGTTGGATAAAACGTCGATGTATTTGGGGGGTTTATCCTCATGAAGATAAATTTAAATAGGCAATTTCAAATTCTTAAATTTTCTCTCAAGCTTTGAAGATTCTGCTTGCTCTCATTGCAAAGTCGTGATCTAAAACTCAATAGATAATTCTTGAAAGTATTCTATAATGAACACACCTCTTATTATTGCTGACCATATATGGGTTCAAGTTCCAACCCCTGGTGGAGTAAAAGTAATCCTAGAGGATGTATCTCTCTCTTTAATGCCGGGCAAAATTATGACATTGATAGGCCCGAATGGGGCCGGCAAGACAACATTATTGAAAGTTATGTTAAATCTTATTCCCGTATCAAGAGGGAAATTAACACGTAAATCAGGTCTTAAGATTGGTTATATGCCTCAAAAATTGGATATTAATCCCACTTTGCCGATGACCGTAGAGCGCCTCTTAAGCTTAGGAACGCCTGAGAGAACCTCCAAAATTCAGTCTCAAATTGATAATTGTTTGAAGGAAGTGGGCGCATTTGCTTTAAAACATAGTCGCTTAACAGTCTTGTCGGGCGGAGAAATGCAGCGGGTTATGTTGGCTAGGGCATTATTGATTTCTCCAGACTTGTTGGTTTTAGATGAGCCTATGCAAGGAGTGGATGTATTGGGACAAGAAGAACTTTATCAACTCATAGCCAAAATAAGAGATAATCGGGGATGTTCTGTTTTGCTTGTTTCCCATGATCTTCATTTGGTTATGGCAGCAAGCGATGAAGTTGTTTGTCTAAATACTCATGTTTGCTGTTCTGGTCATCCAAGTAAAGTTTCTGTGGACCCAAGTTATCAAAAATTATTCGTGGCTCCCTACAAACATGATCATGATCATCTTCACGCGGGAGGTTGTGTCCATGATTGATTTGTTTTTCAACACCTTAGTTAGCAAAGCCCTTCTGGCTGGTTTTGGCCTAGCACTCACCACAGGACCGTTAGGATGCTTTTTGGTTTGGCGTCGCATGGCTTTTTTTGGTGATGCTTTAGCGCATTCTTCTTTGCTCGGCATTGCGTTGGGGATTCTATTGCATATTGATATGAATATTGGCATTGTTGCCGTTTGTTTGCTTTGTGCCACCATCCTTGCAAAAACCCATAGCCGTCAACATTTAACAGCTGATGCTTGGCTTGGAATTATCTCTTACAGTGCTTTGGCTTTAGGCTTTTTAGCTTTATCAAAAAGTGGGTCAAATGCCGATTTAGAAAGTTATTTATTTGGTGATATTTTGACTTTGAGATTAAGAGATATCTATTGGATTTATGGATGTGCGGTTTTGGTTGGCCTGTTTTTTATTTGGAAATGGCGTGAGCTTCTTCTTTTAACTTTAGATGAAGAATTGGCTCAAACCGCTGGTGTTTCCGTTGGCTTTGTGAGGGCAACATTTATGATTATTTTGGCATTCACGGTTGCAATAGCCCTTAAAGCTGTGGGTGCCCTTTTAATGCCAGCTCTTCTCATTATGCCGGCAGCTACCGCGGGGCGTTTTGCGCGCAGTCCCGAAAAAATGGCCTTGATTGCTATGGGAAGTGCTTTTCTCGGCATATCAATAGGTCTTTTAGCCGCAATTTCCTTCAATACACCCTCTGGAGCAACCATTGTGGTTAGTTGCTTAATTCTCTTCCTGGGATCAATAGCTTGGAGGGGGAATTAGGGTTTTTAGCACCCTATTCTCATAAGTGTGGGTGTTACGTGTGGTGTTAATTAAAAAATAATAAACAATTCTCCGGCAATTATTTTTGTCTAATTTTAATTTTTTGCATTTTTAGCTGACCCTGGCGCGCTTGATAAAGCACAAAAGAAGCAGAAACAAAAGCACCACCGCCGAACGTAATTGCATATAAAACCAGGCCCTCCTCAGCATTTTTAAGCCAGCCTTTAATATGTAAATAGCCAAAAGCAGCTCCTAGAATGAACCCCACTAAACTTGTATAAAATAAAGTGCGAGTAATGAAATTCCACCAAGTTTTGGAATTGGGAGGTGAGGATTCATGGGTTTGTTGTTGAAAGAAGTCATCTGTCATGAGGAGTTCTCCGAGAGGGTAAGAAGGCACGAATCAGACGGAATCGACTGATTAAACGTAAATAAAATTGATAGGTTGTTAATGTTAAAATTAGACTTAATATTGTTGTTAAGAAAGCATGCAAGACCAAAGATTCAAAAGGTGGGTAGTTCTCTGGATTCATTATAACAATTGCAAAGAAATCTAAGCTTAGCCACATGAAAATGCCAGAAGTTACAACAAAAAGAAACTTACGGCCATACCGCCAGCAACGACGGATGGGGCATTTCCAAAGTTTTGAAAAAAAATCCGGGTTCATTGAGTCATTCATAAAGTAAACCATTTCCTAATTTATTTGACAGATTACTCTTCAAGTATGCGGCAAAAAAATTAATGAATCGTTTAAACAGAAAAGTGAATTCAGGTAATTTCTTGAAATTAAATTCATCTTCGTCCCCGGACATTATCGTTTTTATTTTTGAATCCCCTCACGATGCTGTTGCGACCTTTTGACTTTTTCAACGGACGATGAGGAAAGGGACTTCCTAAATTGGCTCTTGATGATAAATGATCCAAAAAAACATGATATCTCCTTCTATTTTCGCTGGAAAATGAGGATGACAGACTAGGTAAAAAGAGATAGGGTTTTATAGAAATCCCCGGAAATAAAAAGATAGATAAAAATGAGCCTGGTATTTTCTTTTCCACGGTTAAGTTCAAAGGCTTCCAAAAATTTAATGCTTGGGTGTTTTGTTGGGAACGCTCTGGAATGGTTTGACTTTGCTATTTATGGTTATTTAGCAGGTATTCTGGCACAACTCTTTTTCCCCAATTTTGATACTTATACTGCGTTATTGTCGAGTTATGGTGTTTTTGCTGCGGCTTTTCTCATGCGGCCTATCGGTGCTATTTTATTTGGCCATTTTGGGGATAAGTGGGGGCGAAAAAAGGCCTTACTTTGGTCCTTGGCCGGAATGGCAGTTCCTACAGTGATCATGGGGGTATTGCCTGTATACAATGATATTGGTATTTTCGCTCCCTTCAGCTTGATTATTTGTCGACTCATCCAAGGGTTGTCTTTAGGCGGTGAATTTAGCGGATCTGTTTTATTATTAACAGAGCACGCACCGCCTCAACGTAAGGGTTTTTATAGCATATGGGCGGATATGGGAAGTTCTATCGGGATGATTGCTGCGTCCTTGGCCATCCTTTTGCTTAACTCCTTCCTCACTTTAGATGAGCTCTTATCATGGGGGTGGAGACTTCCCTTTTTAACGAGTTTTTGCTTTGCTATCGGGGGATATTTTTTACGTCGACATTTAACTGAGACGCCTGAATTTCTAGCTCAAGATAAAAAACGTCCATCCTCATGGCCTTTGAGCATCATTTTTCAAAAATATAAGTGGAGATTAACTCTTGCTATCTGCTTCCTGATGGTCAATAGCGCAGGATACTATTTACTGATCGTTTTTATTCCTAATCATAATCTTAACAACTACTCTAAAATTTATGGATCCGCGACCACCTTGTTTAGTCTTATAATCATGATGCCAGCCATGGTTTGGGGGGCCTTAGTGTCAGACAAGATAGGGCAAGTTCGATGTTTAATTATGGGATATCTTGGGTGTTTAATTTTTGCCTATCCTCTACTGTATTCTGCCAAGTATGGAACCTTTTTCGAACATTTAATATGTCAGGGGTTATTTGCTACGAGTTTGGGCTTTTGTTTTGGTCCTCGCTGCAGTTTTGCAACCCAACTCTTTCCAACGTCGATTCGGTATTCCGCTGTGGGTTTGTCTTATAATATTGGAAATGCCATTTTTGGCGGGACCGCTCCCCTGATTTGTGGTCTTATGATCGAGCAAACCGGAACGATAATGGCTCCGGCTATTTATATTATTGGGGCTTCTTTGTTGTCCATCATATCTGTCATTTTGCTGGATCGAGATTTATCTTACGCTCAGAATGTTGCGCCAAAAGGTTTTCTGGATCAAACTCATACTCCTGATTACAGAATTCACATGTTACATGGATCGCCTCATCCTCAATCATCTCTTGGATATCTTCGAAAGAAAAAGTTTTAAGCATGGCTTCAACTCTATCCCGAGAGCAGCGACATTTCGCTATAAGATGACGATTTTCAAAGATACGAATTCCATCTTCCCAAAATAATCGAAACAAAAGATCTTGCTCTGTTAAATCACCAGAGAGTAATTCTGGGGCTGTAGCTGTTCCTAAGATTGATAAAGATCGCAGCCAGCCATCGTTTTCCCTTTCTATTTCTTCAAAAGATAATCCGGTACGTGCGGGTAAGCGTTGAATGATGAGAGCGGCTGCTAAATGATCTGGGGTAGGAGCGTTCTCACTTTTTGAAACGACAACAACCCCCGTTTCTAATTGATCCGATTGACGAAAGAAATGATGAAGACATTCTGAAAGTGTAGCCCCTTCAAGCTCGACAATACCTTGATAGCGCTCATCAGACTCATTTTGATCAATTGTAAAGGCTAAATACCCGGCACCAAAAATCGAATGAATTGCTGTTGTAGAAAGGGGTAATTTCAATATCGCTTCTTCATCAAATCGAGCGCAAGCGCGTATGCCCCCTTCATGCGTAATGTCAACGACCATAAGCCGAAGGGGCCCATTGCCTGTAATTTGTAATGTAAAGACGCCTTCAAATTTAAAAAGATAGGCAAGAGTAGAGGCGAGGGCAATGAGCTCTTCTAATAAGCGATTTACAAGAGGAGGATATTTATGACGGTCAATGATTTCTTGCAAATTGCCTTTCAAGCGAACCAAACGGCCTCGAACAGAAATCTTCTCAAGTTGAAAAGGGAGAACAAAATCAGATTTGGTCTTCATAATAACCCCTTGGATGCGGGTGAGAGTTGGTAAATTAAGTCAAGTATTACAACACGAGACAAGTGCTTGAAAAGAGATTCTTCTTTTTCAACAAATAAGAGTGAGTCTTGAAAATCCCCTCCCTTTGTATTTTTTTGTTATATGACAGCGCATTATTTGCTATGACTAGGGATGTTACCACAACCCAATGACGAGTCATAAGTGATGCTAACAAGGATATTCCACAAGAGAATTCCTGTTTTCAATATCTAATTTTAAGGAAATAACCATGACGAAGTTATGGCGTTTTTTTGTACCCATTCTTATGGGAGTTTGTATTTGGATGATTCCTGTTCCGGCAGGAATGCATCCCAGGGCTTGGTCCTTATTTGCCATCTTTACATCCACTATTTTAGCTCTGATTTGTCGCCCGCTTCCTTTAGGGGCCGTTTGTTTAATTAGCATGGTTACGGCGGTCATAGCTCAGGATATAAGTCTAACTCAAGGCTTAAGTGGCTTTGGTAATCCTGTAATTTGGCTTATTCTTTTAGTATTTTTTATTGCTCGTGCATTTGTTAAAACGCATTTGGGAATGCGCATTGCCTACTTTTTTGTGAGGTTGATGGGTAGACATACATTAGGTTTGGGGTATGGCATTGTGGCAACAGAGCTGTTAATTGCCCCAGTAATCCCCAGCAACGGGGCACGGGCCGGTGGCATTATGTTTCCCATTCTCAAATCAATTGCTGAATCCTTAGATAGTCGGGTTGGCGATGGGACAGAACGGCGCGTAGGGGCCTATCTAACTCAAGTTTGTTTTCAGGGAAATTTAATCACAAGCGCAATGTTTTTAACAGCGATGGCAGCCAATCCTATGGCCCAGTCTATGGCCAAAGCTGCGGGCATTGAAATTACTTGGGCTAATTGGTTTACGGCTGCAATTGTTCCAGGCATTTTAAGCATTATCTTGATTCCTCTCCTTTTATATTTCGTCTATCCCCCAGAAGTGAAACATCACCCCAATGCAACAAAATTGGCTCATGAAAAGTTAAAAGAAATGGGACCTATGACAGGAAAAGAATGGATTATGGTTGGTGTTTTCATTTTTATGCTTTTCTTTTGGATTGTTGGGTCTCGTTGGAATATTGAACCCACAACTACGGCTCTTGTTGGTGTTTGTATGTTACTTTTATCAAATGTACTAACTTGGGAAGACGTATTAAATGAAAAAGAAGCTTGGCATATTTTTGTTTGGTTCGGCATTTTGGTGACCATGGCCAAATTTTTGCAAGTTCTTGGCTTTGTAGACTGGTTTTCGTTAAGTGTTGGCGGTATGATTAAAGGATATAATTGGGAAATTGTCTTTCTGGGCGTTGTCCTTATTTATTTTTATAGCCATTATTTGTTTGCCAGTAATACCGCCCATGTAGGGGCAATGTATGCAGCCTTTTTAGCCGTTGCCCTTTCAGCAGGAACACCACCTTTGTTGGCTGCACTTGTTCTTGGGTTTTGCTCGAACCTCTTCTCCTCAATGACGCACTACGGTTCAACTTCTAACGTTGTTCTTTATGGTTCAGGCTATGTGCCTATGGGAACTTGGTGGTCATTAGGGTTGTTGGTTAGTATTGTGAACTTGTTCATATGGTTGGGTATAGGTGGTCTTTGGTGGAAAGTGTTGGGTTTGTGGTAAGCGCCTCACCTGGTTCCTTTACATATACTTTAGCCCTAAAAGATTTAATTCTTCTTGCGCGCCCCTTATCTCAAGTATTGCGACCGGGAACCGTGGTGGCGTTATGGGGAGACTTGGGTGCCGGGAAGACAACTTTTGCACGGGTATTACTTCAAGCTATTGTTGGAAAATCTATCGATGTTCCCAGTCCAACCTTCACCCTTGTCCAAACTTATGATTGTATCCAAGGAGAAGTTTGGCATTGTGACTTGTACCGACTAAAACATGCCGAGGAGATTTTTGAAATTGGTCTTGAAGATGCTTTTCACCAAGCTATATGCTTGATAGAATGGCCCGAACGTTTAGGGGATTTATTGCCTCGCCATCGCATTGATATAGGCTTTAAGATTATCGACGAATCCACAAGAGAAATAACTCTTAATTTAATAGGATCCCATGACGCACTCCGTACCCTGCTTAACACCTCAACTTGAAACTCCCGAGCGACACACTCAACGTCAAGCCTTTTTAAAGATCTCGACGCAAAAACTAGTAGCTTTGCCCAGTGATGCATCCAAACGACAATATTTTCGGTATGAGCAAGGACTTCTCATGGATGCTCCCCCACCTGAGGATGTATCACAATTTATGCGCATAGCAGACTATTTGAGAAGTCTGGGTCTTTCAGCGCCTGAAATTTTAAATTATGATCTTATCCAAGGGTTTTTGGCTTTAGAAGATTTTGGGGAAGCCACTTACACAAAGCTTTTACAAGCAGGTGAGGATCCCTATTCATTGTACGAGTTGGCGGTGGATACACTCATTGCCTTGCACCAACGAGCAGAGACTTGCCCCCCTTTTGTTGGTCCATATAATCTAGAGTCTTTACTCAGCGAAGTTGCTCTTTATGTAGATTGGTATTTACCTAATTTTTTAGAGAAATCTTTGACTGAAAATGAAAAAAAAGATTATTTTCTTCTTTGGGAAGAGGTGTTTATAAAGGCTTTAAAGGTGCCCCATTCCCTGGTTTTACGTGACTATCACGTGGATAATTTAATGCGATTAAATGACCGCCCTCGTGCTGCGGCTTGTGGTCTTCTGGATTTTCAAGATGCTCTTTGGGGTCCTGTTGTTTATGACTTAGTATCTTTGACTGAAGATGCTCGCTTAGACCTAGATCCTGCTCTTATAGAGTGCTGTTGGCAAAGATATTTAAGCGCATTTCCAAATGAAGATGGTGAAGTTTTAAGAAACGCGGGCTGTATCTTAAGTGCAGGCCGTCATACAAAAATCTTAGGCATTTTTACCCGACTCTCTGTTCGGGATGGTAAATCCCAGTACTTAAAGCACATCCCAAGAGTTAAGAAGTTGTTACAAAGGTGTTTGCAGAATCCGGCTCTAGGCTCGTTAAAAAATTGGTTTGAAGGGCAAGGGCTATAATGGCGGGAGTGACGGGACTCGAACCCGCGGCCTTCGGCGTGACAGGCCGACGCTCTAACCAACTGAGCTACACCCCCTTGCTCATAAGACAAGGACTTAATCTTGTTAGCGTACTTTAGGACTTTTCGTCAAGAAAGAAATGATTTTTATGACAAAATCCTCATTTGTCAATAATTTGATAATACATAATCTGATGAAATTTTCCGAAAAGTCACGTTTATGGTAAATTAAAGTTTTGTGTTTTATTATTGATTTAATGAAATATATTATGGAGATTAATGTGACATCACCTTCAGTGACTAAATTTATCTTAACTTCCCTGAGACCGTTTCGTTGGTGGATTGCACTTCTCACGGGAATGGTTATCATTTGGGCATTTGAGTTATCTTTATCACCCTATTTGCTAAAAATTATCATTGATCGTCTACCCGGTCTCTCGGTATCTGAGGCCTATCCAGTTCTGTTAATTCCTGCTTTACTTTATATAACAGTGGGATTCATCAATTCTGTTTCCAATCGCGTGTACGATTACGCGTGGCTCAAAATTAATCCGCCTCTCAAACGCCATATCGGCCATATTCTTATGGATCGGATGATGCAACATGCTCATCATATCTTTCAGGATAATTTTTCAGGAAATTTGGGGAATAAAATAAAAGATGTAATGAGTGGAATTCCAGATTTAATAAATATATTTGTAGACCGATTATTTGCACATATTCTTGCTATTTTAATTGCAATTTGCGTGATTGGGACCGTGAATGTCAAGTTTGCAATTATATTATGTTTTTGGGCTTTCATCTTTTTAGGAGCCGCATTAATTCTTTCAAAAAAGGCCACTCACTTAAGTGATTCTGCAGCTGAAGCTCGTTCCAAAGCTGTTGGCAATATAATAGATATTCTAAGTAATATGATTAACGTTCGACTCTTTACAAACCAAAAGGGTGAAAGAACCAAGCTGGGTTCTATTTTGGATGAGTATGTAAAGGCTGATCAAGCTCGAGATTGGTTTTTCTTAAAAATTTATGCCTTACAAGGAGGTTCCTTCTTTATTTACCAAAGCATAAGTCTTTTGTGGTTAATTGAAGGATTTAATCAAGGCATTATTTCATCGGGAGATTTTGTACTCATTTTAATGGTTAATACGGCACTCGTTATGAATTTATGGAATTTTTCTAAAGATTTAGGTGTTGCGGCAGAAATAATTGGGAATATAACACAAGGGCTAAATATTGCGCTTGCTCCTTTATCAATTCAAGATAAAACGGGAGCCAAAGACCTTGTGGTTCGTAAGGGGGAGATTATCTTTTCACAAGTCCATTTTTGTTATAGAGACTCAGATGCTTTATTCGAAAATAAGACAGTGACAATTCAACCGGGGCAGAAGATTGGATTGGTGGGCTATTCCGGGGGTGGCAAGACAACCTTTGTTAACCTCATTTTGCGCTTGTTTGATGTAACCAGTGGTCATATTTTAATTGATGGACAAGATATACAAGAGGTTACGCAAGATTCTTTACGAGCCAACATTGGAATGATTCCTCAAGATCTTTCTCTATTTCATCGAAGTCTAATGGAAAACATTCGGTATGGGCTTCCAGATGCTACGGATACAGAAGTTTTTAAAGCAGCTAAAAAAGCTTATGCTCATCAATTTATAGAAGAGCTTCCCCGAGGGTATAATTCTATTGTTGGAGAACGAGGCGTGAAACTTTCAGGGGGTCAACGCCAACGCATTGCCATTGCGAGAGTTATTTTGAAAAACGCTCCTATTTTGTTAATGGATGAAGCCACGTCACAACTAGATTCAGTTACAGAGAGCTTTATACAAGATGTTCTGTGGAAATTAATGAAAGGCAAAACGTCTATTGTCATTGCTCATCGACTTTCGACTCTTCTCCATATGGATCGTATTTTGGTCTTTGATCGTGGTAAGATTATAGAAGATGGGACCCACAAGGACTTATTGGCTCAAAAAGGGCATTATAAAACCCTATGGGATACACAAGTGGGTGGATTTTTACCCGAGAAACCAGATCCTGCGGAAAATTAGACCTTTTATTTAGGAATAACCATGGAACTTGCCTTTATCGCTGCAACCACACCAGAGGCGCAAAAAGCTAAAGAAACACTCAAAAAATTTTATGCTTCTACCGAACCAGAAAAGGCAGATGTCATAATTGTTTTAGGTGGTGATGGATTTATGCTCAAGACACTTCACCTTTATCAGTCTTTAGACAAACCTGTTTATGGGATGAATTGTGGCAGCGTGGGATTTTTGATGAATACCTTTCAACAATCAAACTTACTTAAACGATTAGCTAAAGCCAATGAAACCATCTTGCATCCATTAAAAATGATAGCTACGGATAGTCGAGGGGGAGAAATTACTGCCCACGCAATCAATGAGGTTTCATTACTTCGTCAAAGCGCGCAAGCAGCTAAGATTCGTATTTCTGTAGATCAGATTGTGCGTTTGGATGCCCTCGTTTGTGATGGAATTTTAATTGCAACGCCTGCAGGGAGTACAGCCTATAATTTATCGGCCCATGGGCCTATTATCCCCATGAATGCAAATCTTTTGGCTATGACACCCATTAGTGCTTTCCGTCCTCGACGATGGCGAGGAGCTCTTCTCCCAGATATAGCTAAGGTAACTTTAGAAATATTAGAAACCAATAAACGACCTGTTAGTGCTTCAGCGGATGATCTTGAAGTCCGGGATGTTCAAAAAGTTGAAGTTTGTCAAGATTCTAAAACCCAATATCGTCTTCTGTTTGACCCCGACCATAATTTAGATGAAAGAATTTTGGGTGAACAGTTTTTAGTTTAATATCTCTTATAAATTATATCGTCGCTTGATTGATTGCTTTCGCCACTTGAAGGGTAATATCGGGTACGTCACCATGGTCTTCTGCACTCCAAGCACCTGAAAGAACTGTGATGCAAAAAGCCCATGCCTTTATTTTTTGAGGATCAAAGGGAAGTTCATCGGCCAATATGCTTAACCGTCTACTCACAATCTTTGAAACGGAGTGATTACTTGGAAAGCAATCGAAGGCGTTACGAATCATGGCGCCTACTTCTGCGGCAGGATCGCCAATATATCCATGCGGATCAATTGTTTTCCAGCCTCCTCGGCAGCTTAAAATATTATCATGATGCAAATCTCCATGAAGAAGAACATCATGAGAGCGGTCTGCACAAAGATCTGAAAATAGCTCTTTGGCTTTTGACAAAAGCTTTGGATCAAATTTTCCGTCCAATGTGGAAAGAACGATAGGTAATTTTGAAAGATGCCGGAATGTATCTTTCGCACAAGGTTGTGACTGAATATTGCGAATGGTTTCACAAATGATCTTTGTGGCCCCATCATCATCTCCTGCTTTGACAAGGGTTTTTAAAGAGTATCCTGGCTCAAGATTTTCTCTTAAAAAGGCATTAAGATCTTCATCAAATTTATAAAGCTCGGGTATTCCCTTCTTGAGGCAGTTGAGCCATCGCATTTCTGGAATAAGGCTTCCGCCTTTTGGAGCCATCTTGAGAATGGCGGTTTGAGAGGTTGCATTCATCCTCACTGTTCCGACAAAATTATAGGACAAATTTTCCATGGGACTTATGAGGTGAAAATCCCAAAGTGAAGATAATTGTTTGATGTAATGAGGTAAATTCTTTAGCCAAGCATCGCCGTCCTCGCCGTAAATGTCCTGGATGTTGGATATAAATTTAGGATTAAATTCCATAAGATATCCTCTATTAGAAATCGAATGAACACTAAATAATTATAACATAAAACATTGATTTTTAACTATAAGAGAATTATTGCTAATTCTACATAACGGTTTTATTCACTATTGTGATGTAAGACTATTGGCTCAATAGTCTTATCACTCGAAAAATATCAAAATTTTAAATGTCGAATTTCACCTTTTAGCCCTGCTTCTGGTAAAATCTTTAGCTTTAAAATCAATGATATCAAAAGGGTTGTTATTAGCTTTCGGGCCTTGGGAATAATTTAAGAAATTTCAAGAATATCCATTGGCTTTTTCTGGCTTCAGGATGGGTTCATGAAGTTGATTCACATTTTCACGACGCCATGCCTCAAACATGAGAATGGTCCACAAAGGTTCTTTGTGATCTTTATATCCGGCAAGATGATTTTTCCAAAGTTGACGAATTGGCAACGGATCAAATGTTTCTTTTAAGGTCGATGGGGAGAGAAGATCTTCGGCCCAATCTCGCAGAGAACCGCGCAACCAAACATCAATAGGTAAGGCAAAACCAGCTTTGGGGCGATCAATCAACTCTTGAGGAACATGCTTATAAAGAAGTTGGCGCAAAGGCCATTTTCCGGATTTACCTTTAATCTTGAAGGACTGTGGTTGGGCCCAGGCCCATTCGACGACTCGGTGATCTAACAAAGGAACTCGCGCCTCTAAACTAACGGCCATACTTGCCCGATCCACCTTAGTTAAAATATCATCTGGCAGATAGGTAATGGTGTCCAGTGCCTGCATTTGGGAGACAAATTCAGAAAGCTGAGGGGAAAAGCGCGTGATATTTGGTGCATAGTTGTGCGGAATGGCCAGAGAGGGTTCTGGCCAATAACTAATCAAAGAATCATATAAGGCTTCCGGAGATTTGGCTTTTAAAGATCGTGCCAATTTATGGATTTTGTGCCCCAGTTTTGGAGGCCTCTTTGATGCAGGAATAAGATAACTTAAGAGATCCCAACTCGAGGGTGGAATCATCGCTAATAGGTTTGCAAGATCTCCACAAAAGGGTACCCGGGATGATATTTTTTGCAAAGTATTGCCCCACATATATCGCGTGTAACCCCCAAAGATCTCATCTCCTCCATCACCTGATAGGGCAACTGTGACAGATTGACGAGCCAGTTGAGAAACAAGAAATGTTGGTATTTGAGACGAATCGGCAAAGGGCTCATCATATAAGTGAGGCAATCTTGGGATGACATCAAGGATTCGACGGGGGGTCACGAGTAAGGCTGTATGATCTGTGCCTAAATGTTCGGCTACGGCTCTCGCATAAGGGGCTTCATTGTAATCCTTCTCATCAAAACCAATGGTAAATGTTTGAATCGGGCGAGAACTATTTTTTTGAGCAATTGCGGTCACAAGCGAAGAATCGATACCGCCGGATAGAAAAGTTCCTAAGGGAACATCAGAAATCATACGGCGAGTGACGGCATCATTCAAGAGTAACTCAAGCTCATTTAAAGCTGATTCTGGCGAATGATCCGGTGTGGCCTTCAGGGATGAAATACCTTTTGTGATAACTTCTTCTAAAGTCCAAAATGGTTTTTGTGTCACGAGGCCATCCGGCGTGCGGCATAAAATTGTTCCTGGAGGTAGTTTGTGTACTCCTTCATATATGGATAATGGGGAGGGAACATACGCATGCTTAAGGTAAGCGGCAAGAGCTTGATAATTCAATTTAGGATGAAAGTCAGGATAGGCTTGTAAAGCTTTGAGTTCAGAACCAAATAAGAATGTTGTTCCCGATTTTCCCCAATAAAGAGGTTTAATTCCTAAACGATCCCGTACCAAATATAAATTTAATTCTTTTCTATCCCATAAAGCAAAAGCAAACATACCAATAAATTTCTTTACGGCTTCTTCAATACCCCATGCCGCAATAGCTTCTAACATCACTTCTGTATCTGAATGTCCTCGAAAAACAACACCCCGTGCCTCTAAGAGAGGGCGGAGTTCTGCATTACTATAGGTTTCTCCATTATAAACCATGACCCATCTTTCA
Organism: Alphaproteobacteria bacterium; assembly: GCA_016870095.1. Classification (NCBI taxonomy): domain Bacteria; kingdom Pseudomonadati; phylum Pseudomonadota; class Alphaproteobacteria; species Alphaproteobacteria bacterium. Next base: position 98,132 of record VGCI01000004.1, read on the forward strand.
CAGTGAGAAATCATAGGTTGATGCCCGGCGGGGGATAGGTCTTGGATTGCAAGACGGCGGTGACCTAAGGCTAACCCAGCAGGGCCATCGACCCATGTTCCTTCATCATCAGGACCTCGATAAACAATAGCAGTAGTCATATCGGATACATGGCGCATAAGCGTCATAGCGTTCGTTAAACCCGGCGTAATAAAACCAGCAATTCCACACATTTATTTATCCTGCTAGTTGAAAAAAGTGAGCCGCATCAGCATTCTTTTGATCAATAATGACTTTTTCTAACAAAGAAACAATTTTTGCCGTTTGGCCTTTTTCTAACAAATCAGTGAGCTTCGTTAAAAGGTAATCATCTTCAGAACTAATGGGAGGATTGGTTAGGCCCATAGTCATGCCCGGTAAAATAGGCTGAAGAAGGTCCGTCCCTTCAAAGGAATTTACAGAAATTGTTTCCCCAGAAAAACTAATTTTGGCATCGATTTCAGGTATTAGCCCACTGAGAAGAGAAAGAGACCGAATCAGTTCTAGGAATCGGGTTGGTTCACCACCCGTAAGATTAAGAACTTGTCCTTTTGTTTTTTCGTTAATCAGGGCTTTGACAATTCCTTGTAAAATGGTTTTTGCGGCTTCGTCAGCAGACAGAAGATAGGAAAATGCATCTGGTGAGGGGAGAGTTATTTTAAGACCTTGGTTTAATTGCTCTGTCCAAAAAGCTGTCTTTGAATCTAGATTGTTCCATATCTCACAACTATTAATCACTAAAAACCGTGTTGGATTTTTCTTTGTGGAAGTTTTATCAAGGGCTTGAAGCTGTTGAGATATGAGGGTGGTAATGAGTCGGGTTAAACGAGAAGGCGCATTGGCATTTACCATGACAAAGAGACAGGCTTCCGTTTTTAGGACATCTTGAGCAAAGTGAAGGGGGCTTAAAATATTTTTTTGAACGGTCATTAGGAGATTATTCGTGACAAGGTCGGGATCTGTGACACGATCTCCATGAATAATGATTTGGGGATTATGTGTTTTAACAAGTCTTTCTAGAGTCGCACGATCTGTAATAGAGGCTAAGACGTATTCACAAACAACATCCGGATACAACTGATTAAATTTTATTTTTAGACCCGCAAGAGCCTGTTCGGATGGGTCGACCATGACTAAGTGTTTTGGATAAAATCCCACAATGTGATGGGCCAGTTGATTGATAACAGGATCATGTATGCCTGTGATCAAAATACGTGCTGAGTCGATTAATGCCTGAACTTGTTGCCAGTCAGATCCAATTGAAGACGTTTGAAAATTACCCAGAGCGGCTTTTCCAATTAGATCTTCAATATGGAGTGGGCGTAAAGTGACTTCATGGGTAGCTGGGGAAACTTCAAAGCGTAAACTTAGAATTCCTCGTCCTTGAAACTTTAAGAGAATTTGACGCAAGGGCATATAATTTAATGCATCTTGAGAAATCAATAGACGTTTGGGTTCGCGACCTTCCGTAGAAAGTTTTTGAACGATAGAGACAAAGTCACTAATCATTCCCAAAACAGGAAAGGGAGGAGGCAGATCATCACTTCCTAAAGGATGATTGAGAAGAATACCTTCCAGATTATAGGGAAATTCAGCTCTGTTGCCTTGAAGTGTCTCATTTTTTCTTAAATATGCGCCGATCTGTTCGTTATAACCAATCACAATAACAGGAATTTTTGGGGCAAGTTCTACGGTCGCTGTTTTTATGACTTCTTGCTTCCAAAACGGAGCTAACAGTCGAGGTACCAGAAGGCCTGTCATAAACAAAAAAGTATTTAAAATGGGGGTTAGGGGAGGTAATTTGCCCATAAGCAGCATGAGAGGGTGATACAGTAAATTGGCTAAAACCGCACATCCCAAAATCCCAGGAATTTTTTCTAGGGAAATATAACGATAGGTACCTTGTTTGCTGCGAAGCCAGGAAAATAATGAAAAACTGATAAGGGCAAACACCAGACAATGCTTTAAAATAAAAGACATTTGTAAAGTCTGTATATCTTTGCCAAGTAATATACGTAAGGTGACGTAGAGGCTCAAAAGAGCAACCAAAAGATCTGAAATAAAAATTACCCACTCAGTTTTGAAATTGCTGGGGATCAATTTCTGACGTTGTAATAATAGTTTATGTAAAAACTCTCTCATAGGCCTCCCTTTTTCTTTTAAATAGGGTTGTTGTTAAACCTATAATAATCCATAGGCCTGAAATCCACCAACTTTGCCAAAACCCTAAGTTTACCCAAACGATTGTAAAAACTCCTGTAAACAATCCGGCACAAATGGCTTTTTCCGTGACTACCAGGTTGGTTCGATAAATTTGATTGAGAGTGAAGTGTGTCAGAAGTATTGCTAATATCACACCTAAAAACCCAAGTTCTAGCCAAAGTTGGAGGATAGCATTATGAGGATGAAGCGCAAAACGGGGTGATTGCTTTTTCTGAGTAACACCGCGCTGATCAATGAATGTCCATTCTCGTATCATATGACTCTTTTCGTGGTGCGGCGTGCCATCCATGCCGATGCCTTTCCAAGGATGTTCTAAAATACTTGTAGCGACTTCATTCCAAATATAAATGCGATCAATATAACTCGAAGAACGGGTGTAAGTATTAATGGTGGGGATATTTTCTTGCTTGAAAACATTTAGACTGATAATAGGAAAAAAAATTATAAAGAGAGGAACGCCCAAGCGCATTCCCAGTGAAGTAATCCGAGGGAAAAAGAAGGTGCAACAAAAAGTGCAAATTCCCAAAAATAATCCCACAAAAGAGGTATCACAATCAATTTGAAACAAACTCCAAAATAGCAAAAAGAATAAACTGAGAATTAAACCAAATCGTACGGGCTTCGAGTACGGTCTTTCCCACATCCAATACAGTGCAGGCCAAGCAGCTAAAGAGATCATTAGAGATCCTTGCGCAAAGGCTTTGGAGGGGGTTTTGCCCCAAAATATTCGCCAAGGATTACCTAATATTATTTCCGCACTTAACAACAAAAGACCAAAAAATAGTCCCCCTAAAAAGGCTTTAATGAGGCTCTTTTGAGATTCCTCAGATAAGCTCAATGAAAGTCGACACCACGCGAGGCCAAAGGTGACTAGGGAGAGAATTTTTAAACTCGCCAGAAAAGAAGCTGTGGGATTTATGGACCATAGGGATGTTACAAGTCCCCAAACAGGAATCGCGAAAAGAACCATTACCAAGTAGCGAGGTAATACATATAGCCGCTGCTTATAATTATAATAGAGGCCAATCAGGCCTGCGATAACGATTTCCCAAACAATACTGTGGGGCGCTAAAATGGATAGAGGTATGAATAAGAAGATAATGAAATTCAGAAACCGTTGAGTGACTAAAGAGAGGATGACGGGTTTCATACCGTATCCCCCATTTGTAGGATAAGTGTCCAAGCTGGCTTATCAATGGGCATGACTGACAAGCGAGATTGGCGAACAAGAGATAGGTGAGCCAACCGGGGCTCATTCTTAATGACATCTAGACTTACTGGATTTTTTAAAGCCCTGACGGCTTTAACTTCAACCATTCCAAATCGCCCGGTTTCGTCGGAAGGATCTGGATGATATGTTCGGATGACTTCAACTATACCTACAATTTGACGATCACTCACCGAATGATAAAAAAAACAGTGATCACCCATTTTCATGGCCTTTAGATTGTTGGATGCTTGATAATTTCGCACACCATCCCACAAGGTCGTTTTTTTTGTTACTTGATCATTCCAAGACCAGGTAGAGGGTTCTGTTTTGATCAACCAATACTGCATTAGAACTCCAATTCCGATTGGTGAGAAAGAATATGATCTACCACTTTATCAAGAGGAATATGATCATAAAGGAGATTGTATAGAGCTTGGCATAAGGGCATAGGTATGGATAAAGCGCGGGATAATTTATAAACTGCAGCCGTGGTGGGTACGCCTTCAGCAATAAAGGAGCACTCTTTCAAAATTTTTTCCACATTTGCCCCCTTTTGCCCAAGGGCTAATCCTAGACGCATATTGCGAGATTGTTCGCTTGAACACGTCAATGTTACGTCTCCCACGGCGGATAGTCCTAAAAATGTATCACTCTTTCCCCCAAGAGCAAGTCCAAGCCGGCGCATTTCCGCAAGGCCTCGTGTAATGAGAGCTGCGGCTGCATTATTTCCAAATCCTTTTCCACGGACGATTCCACAAGCGATCGCTAAAATATTTTTAACGGCTCCGGCCACTTGAACACCGATGGGATCATCGCTTATATAACACCGAAAATGAGGATGACGGAATGCTCCGGCTATCAATTTGGCGATTTTCTCGTTTTCGCAAGCCACAGTAACGGCTGTGGGAAGATTAAGGCCGACCTCATCTGCAAAAGATGGTCCTGAGAGAACAGCTATGGGATTGGGAAGCAAGTCTTGGCTGACTTTAGATAATAACTGTGGTTCATCCTTATCCCCCCCCAGCAATATTCCCTTGGAACAAATTACCCACGGTGCGGTCGGGGGAAGATGTTTTTGAACATCAAGGCAGATCTCCCGGATTGTTTGGGCAGGTGTGACTTGAAGAACAATATCTGCGTCCCGAAGAGTTTCAAGGTCATGGGTAACTGTAAGAGCTGAGGGAAGAGGAATATTTGGCAGGTAAGTTTGGTTTATACGGGTTTTTGAGAGAATAGAAGCTTCTTTTGCTTGACGCGTTATGAGCGTAACATTCTGTTTGTCAGCGCGTAAGGCGGTTAATGCAAGGGCTGTTCCCCAAGATCCCGCGCCAATAATGTAGATTTTCTTCATGAAGAACTTATACTATTTTCAGACACTTTGTGCCAGCTTTAATAGCGTCCTGTGCTACCTCTATTTATTGAATAATGGATTTTATGATGCCCTGCTTTCTTACAAGTCTTAAGGGAAGGGGAGTGGTAAAGAATATGAGGATAAAAAAGGGAGTAGGCTGAGTCATTAACTATTTTTAGAAGCACATAAAGGCCAGCGGGGAACGGGGATAAAATTTAATGAGTCTTGTTGACCCAATCGAAGTTTTTCAATCCCAACCCAGGCAATCATGGCCGCGTTATCTGTACATAATTCTAAGGGGGGTGCAACAAAGCTGAACCCATGTGCTGTACTTAAGGTAGACAGTCTTAAACGTAAGGCTGCATTAGCCGCGACACCCCCAGCAACAACAAAATGTTTACAAGGAGCTTGAAGCATTTTAAAAGCGTTTAAGGCGCGTTCTTCTAAACAATCAGCGATAGCTTCTTGGAAACTGGCGGCTAAATCGGCTTTATCTTGGGGGGATAAGGGTGTGTGTTTCTCAGCAATCATTCGTACGGCAGTTTTAAGACCAGAAAAGGAAAAGTCGCAACCCTCACGACCCTTTAGGGGGCGCGGTAAGGAAAATCGTTTGCCATTCCCCTTTTGGGCTAACTTTTCTACAGCAGGACCTCCTGGATAGTCTAATCCAAAAATACGAGCGACTTTATCAAAGGCCTCCCCAACGGCATCGTCAATTGTTGAGCCTAATAATCGATACTGCCCAACGCCGGTGACTTCTAGAAATTGACAATGCCCTCCCGAGATTAGAAGAAGTAAAAAGGGAAAGGGTAAATCATGGGTGAGTCGCCCCGTTAATGCGTGGCCTTCTAAATGGTTGACAGCGATAAAAGGAAGGTTTTTTGCGGCTGCGATGGCTTTGGCTGTCATAACACCGACAAGGACGCCCCCGATTAATCCGGGCCCCGCAGTTACGGCAATACCATCGAGGTTATCTAAGGTAACATCGGCATCTTTCAGTGCTTTTTCAATGAGGGGATGGAGATGGTCCAAATGAGCGCGGGCAGCGTTTTCAGGAACTACCCCCCCATAAGGTTGGTGGCCTGAGATTTGAGATATTAGCGAATTAGAAAGAATGGTTCGATCATCTCGAACAACAGCCGCAGCTGTTTCATCACAACTGGTTTCGATGCCCAAAACGATCATGGCCCATTCCTTTAAAATTTAACCTTTAGCAGCGCGTTCTGATCTTTTTCGATCGTTAGGATCCAAGACAGCTTTGCGCAAGCGTATGCTTTTGGGTGTAACTTCCACGCGCTCATCGTCTTGAATATAGGCAATCGCTTGTTCTAAAGTCATAATTTTTGGAGGCGTTAAACGAATAGCCTCATCTTTTCCGGATGCTCGAACGTTGGTAAGTTGTTTGCCTTTCAGGGGATTCACCTCCAGGTCATTCTCACGGCTATTTTCACCAATGATCATTCCCTGATAAACTTGCGTGCCGGGATCCAGAAATAAGATACCTCGATCTTCCAAAGTATTTAATGAATAGGCGGTTGTTTCTCCACTTCCATTACAGATAAGTACCCCATTTCGGCGACCTTCAATTGAACCTCGAAAGGGTCCGTATTCATGAAAAACTCGGCTCATAATGCCAGTTCCCCGCGTTTCAGTCAGGAATTGTCCGTGATATCCTATTAATCCTCGAGAGGGCGTAAAGAAAATAATGCGTGTTTTGCCACCACCAGAAGGACGCATATCTTGCATTTCGGATTTGCGGGAATTCATACTCTCTACAACGGTGCCAACAAACTCATCATCCACATCAATTTGAATTTCTTCGATGGGTTCTAGACGATTTCCAGCGTCGTCAGTTTGGTAGAGAACGCGAGGACGACTAATGGAAAGTTCGAAACCTTCGCGACGCATAGTCTCGATAATAACACCAAGCTGTAATTCACCACGACCTGCGACTTCAAAAGCATCTTTATCTGCAGTTTCCGTGACACGAATAGCCACGTTTCCTTCTGCTTCTTTTGTTAACCGATCCCTTAACATACGGGAGGTAAGTTTGCTTCCTTCTCTTCCAGCAAGAGGAGAGTCATTTATAGAAAATGTCATAGCTAAGGTCGGGGGATCAATTGGTTGGCCGGGCAAAGCTTCCGTAACTTCTGGGGCCGCAATAGTTTCTGCAACCGTTGCTTTTTCTAGTCCCGCTAAGGCAATAATATCTCCAGCTTCTGCTTGCTCAATGGAAATACGTTCAAGTCCCCTAAAGGCAAGTAATTTATTGATACGTCCTGTTTCTACGATTTGTCCTTCTCGATTGAGAACGCGGACAGGCATATTAATTTTCGCTGTTCCTGAATGAATACGCCCCGTGAGAACACGACCTAAGTAGGAATCATATTCCCGAGTAGTAATCAACATAGAAAAAGGAGCATCTTCTATCGTTTTGGGAGCGTGTACATGGCTAATGATGAGATCAAATAGAGGGGCAATATCAACACGATCTTGAGTCAAATCTCGAACAGCCCATCCACCACGACCGGAAGCATAGGCTATCGGGAAATCCAATTGGTCATCATTGGCATCCAAAGCCATAAAAAGGTCAAAAATTTCTTCTAGTACTTCTTCAGGACGCGCGTCTTGACGATCAATCTTATTGATCACCACAATAGGACGTAATCCAAGTTTTAGGGCTTTACTTAATACAAATTTTGTTTGAGGCATAGGGCCCTCAGCGGCATCCACTAGGACAACCACGCCATCTACCATTGACAAAATGCGCTCAACTTCACCACCAAAGTCCGCGTGGCCCGGCGTATCAACAATGTTAATGCGAACATCTTGCCAAAATAATGAGGTACATTTTGCTAAAATCGTTATACCACGCTCGCGTTCTAAGTCGTTGGAATCCATGGCACGCTCAGCCACATTTTGATTGGTTCGAAATGTACCACTTTGCTTCAGCATGGTATCCACAAGTGTTGTTTTCCCATGGTCAACGTGAGCGATAATGGCAATATTGCGAATTTGAGTCATTTGAATAAAAGTCCTAAATTTAAAGTATATAAGTATTCTTAATCTATATATGGGTGAGCTTGTGGATAAATACAACTCTTTTATCAGGCATTTTTATGTCTGATATTTTTCTGAACATCGGCGAATATTTTCAAGAAAAAAGCTCTTGCCACGGGAATATAGCAGTCTTTGTGCAAAAAAGGTAGTATAAGTTGGATGGGGGGATAATGTACAGTTGACAAAGTATTTAGCAAAATCGAATTCTGTCGCAAAACCTCTTGTAATCGTGTAAGAAAGTGCTGAACATTTTTGGAAAAGTTGAAAAATATCTGAGGCGTTATGGTGAAAAAACAACAAACAAACCTGTCATCGATATTTATTCTAACCCGTTCTTTAAACGTTGGAGGTGCTGAACGGCAAGTCAGTGTTTTGGCTAAAGCGCTTCATAAAAAAGGCTATAAGGTTACTATTTGTGTGTTTTATTCTGGAGGCGCTCTGGAAGAAGGCCTGCTGCAATCCGGTGTTTCAATTTATTCCCTTCATAAAAAAGGTCGATGGGATCTTTTGGGATGGTTTAGTCGCTACTTGAAGGCGATTCGAGTTGTAAATCCTGATGTTGTTTATAGTTTTCTGACCACGTCAAATATTGTCGCAATATTGGGGAGAGTTTTTGTTTCTAAACCCGTCGTTTGGGGAATTCGGGCTTCAAATATGAAATTTAGTAGCTATGATTGGCTTGCGGGCCTTTCAGCCTGGTTTGAACGAAAGCTTTCGCGTTATGTGCAGACCATCATTTTTAATTCATGGTTTAGCAGAAATTATCATGAATCCTTAGGCTATTTTTTAAATCATGCAGTTGTCATACCCAATGGGATTGATACAGAAACATTTAAAGTTGATTTGAATTCAAGAAAAGCCATCCGTTATCAATTAGGCATACCCGAAGATGCTATGGTGGTTGGCATGCTGGCGCGTGTTGATCCCATGAAAGATTATGAGACATATGTGATGGCTTTCAGAGCTTTATGTTCTGAATATAAAAATCTCTATTTTATAGCTGCAGGTGCGGGGACAGATACAGCACTTTGGTCTTCTGTCTCTCCCCAATTTCTGAGATTAGGCATCTGGAAAGATGTTTGTGGATTACTTAATGCCCTAGATATTATGGTGTTATGTTCGGCTTTTGGAGAAGGATTTTCAAACAGTCTAGGTGAAGCTATGGCTTGTGGAATTCCAACTGTTGCTACAGATGTTGGGGATGCGGCTTTTATTGTTGGTGATCAAGGAGTGATCATTCCCCCCCAAAATCCGCAGGCACTTATTGAAGCGATAAAATTTCAAATGAAACAACTTCCCTCAAAAGATGAAATTCGCAATCGTATCCTTGAAAAATTTAGTGTGTCGCAAATGGTAGATCAAACTCTAAAAACTTTAACAGATGCGACGGTATCCTCATGAAAATTGCTCATTTGATTACAGGATTAGGTTTGGGGGGCGCAGAGCAGCAATTAAAAGCCCTGGTGACTGATCCTGAAAAATCTTCTTTAGAGCACGTTGTTATTTCTTTAAAAGATGAAGGAATTATTGGGAAACAAATTGTTGGTCAGCCGGGCGTCTATCTTTATTGTTTGAATCTCCATAAATCGATAACCGGTTTTTGGCAGCTTTATAGGATTTTGCGTCGGGAAAAACCAGATGTATTACAAACTTGGCTTTATCATGCAGATTTTTTAGGTCTTTTAATTGGTAGGCTTGCGAGAGTTCCTCGAATTATTTGGAATATTCGCTGCTCAAATATGGACCTATCTCAATATTCAAAGCAAACAGGACTTATTGTAATGATATTGAAATTTCTTTCTCGGTATCCAGATGCTATTGTAACAAATTCTCAAGCAGGAAAGAAATTCCATAAAATTATGGGATATCGTCCAAGACGTTGGGCTCATATTCCCAATGGTATTGATACAGATATTTATTATCCCAATCGATCTGGCAGTCAAAAATTTCGTCAATCTCTTAACATTCCTGAAAACGCCCTTGTGATTGGTATGCTTAGTCGTGTTGATCCAATGAAAGATCACTCTACTTTTTTGAAGGCTATGAAAATACTTTCTCAAAAACATGAAAATCTTTACTGTATTTTGGCTGGTAAAGGAACAAAAACGGCAACTTGGCCTGTTCTTCCTCCCCGATTGTTAAGATTAGGAATATGGAAAAATGTGCCAGAATTCTTAAATTCCTTGGATATTTTGGTATTATCTTCCGCTTTTGGTGAAGGGTTCCCGAACGTTGTTGGTGAAGGTATGGCGTGTGAAGTTCCCGTCATCGCAACAAATGTGGGAGATACAGCGATGCTGGTGAATGCCCCGGCACAAATTATTCCGCCTCGAAATGTTAATAAACTTATTCTTGCCTTGGAGAGATTGCTGACATTATCTCCCCAAGAAAGAAAGGCAATAGGGCAAGAGAGTCGGGAGCAGATTTTGAATTTTTATAGCCTTTCGGCGATGCGGAAAAGGTATGTTTCATTTTATAAGAGCTTGCATTAATTAAGGAAATTCTATGTGTGGTATAACGGGATTTTGGTCTTTTTCAGATCATCTATCGGATTTTTCTCTGGATCGCATCGTTCTAGAAATGGCAAATCAGTTAATAAGTCGGGGTCCTGACTCTCAAGGCGTGTGGATTGATAAAAATGCACAGCTTGCCCTCGGACACCGTCGGCTTTCAATAGTTGATTTATCTGAAGCCGGACATCAACCGATGATTTCAGCTTCGGGGCGCTTTATCATAACATATAATGGTGAAGTTTATAATGCATCTGATTTGCGAGAAAATCTTTTAGCAAAAGGATATTTTTTTCGAGGAACTTCAGATACAGAAGTTATTTTAGCAGCTTGTGAAGCTTACGGAATTGAAAAAGCTACGCAGCAATTAATAGGGATGTTCGCCTTTGCTATATGGGATGCAAAATATCATAAACTACACTTAATTCGGGATCGTTTGGGAGTTAAACCCTTATACTGGGGATTCAATCAAGAGACATTATTCTTTGGGTCACAAATCAAGAGTTTCTCTCCTCATCCCCTATGGCGCCCTGAAATTAATCGGGATACCCTAGCTAATTATTTTAGATTTTCTTATATTCCTGGTCCTTCATCAATATACAAAGGCATTCAAAAATTATCTCCCGGGTGTATCGTAACCATTGAAGGAAAGAATAAGGTAACGGTCACATCTTACTGGAATATGAGCGAGGTCATTCAACAGGCAAAAGAACAAAAATACAACCGAACTCCTTTAGAGTGGATCGATGAGCTTGATCATCTTTTGAAAGATGCGGTGAAGCGATGTATGGTTTCGGATGTGCCGATTGGGGCTTTTCTTTCCGGAGGAATTGACAGCTCAACCGTAGTGGCCTTGATGCAATATCAAAACCCTCAACCGGTTCAAACCTTTAGTATTGGATTTGACGAAGTCGGCTATAACGAGGCACCTCATGCGGCGGCTATAGCGCGCCATTTAGGAACTCAGCACCATGAACTGTATTTGAAATCTTCAGAAGCTTTAGACATTATTCCCACCATTCCGGAGTGGTGTGATGAACCTTTTGCTGATTCTTCGCAAATTCCCACATATCTTGTTTCCCGTTTGGCCCAACGTCATTTAAAAGTTTGTTTATCTGGCGATGGGGGAGATGAATTCTTTGGAGGATATGGCAGGTATTTTCAAACAAATCGTCTCTGGAATCGGCTTTCTCCAATTCCTTTTAATATACGGAAAATGATAGCCGGGGGAATTCAGGGTTTGTCGCCTGATACATGGAATTTTTTAGGAAATATAATCCCGGGAAAAAGACCTCTTGTGGGGGATAAGGCTCATAAACTTGCGCGCCTTCTTTCTTGTCCAGACCGGAGGGCTTTCTATCTCAATCTTATGAGTCTGTGGGATGATCCTGAATCTCTGCTGATAGATAAAAATATCCATTCTCAAGAGGGTCTGCCTCTTCCTTGGCTAACAAATCAAACATATTCCTTAAAAAGTTTTTTTGAAGAAATGCAGTACATCGATAGTCTTACCTATTTACCTGACGATATTTTGTCGAAAGTTGATTATGCAAGTATGGCGGTAAGTTTAGAAAGTCGTGTTCCGCTTTTAGATCATCGTGTTGTAGAATTTTCTTGGAGAATTCCTCAAGAACTTAAATTTAAACACCCTGAAGGAAAATGGATTTTACGGCAAGTCTTGAAAAAATATGTTCCAGAATGGCTAACGGAACGTCCTAAAATGGGTTTTGGGATCCCTATTGATCAATGGTTGAGAGAGGCTTTACGGCCATGGGCGGAGGCGCTTCTTTGTGAATCTTCACTCAAAGACTCAGGTTTAAATCCTGAACCCATTCGTCAACGTTGGGAAGAGCATTTATCTGGAAATCGGAATTGGCACTATTCCTTGTGGCCAGTGCTAATGTATCAAGCTTGGCGTGAGAATTACATATAAAAATATAATAGCTTTCATGGTCTCTGGGAGAAGAGACCATGAAAAAGAACCTTTTTAAATATAAGAACTAATTTAGATATCAGTTAATTGTTATTTGGCAGTTTTTTCTGTGGTAGATATCTACCAAATGACTTTTACGATGATCAAGAGCACGCACTGCGTAATTTACATTGCTATGAGTCTCTATCAGTGCGGGCCAGAAGAAAACAGCAGCAGCAACGTTTGTACCCGTAACATCTTTTTCAGCTGACAAATCTTTACGTGCCTTTTCCATTTCTTTAATCTCTGCACCAAGAGCTTGACAAGACATACTCTCATCTCCGATTTATTTTGTTTCCACAACGTCGAGACAAGAACATGCAGATAATAAAGCTATAAAAGGAAGTAACAATAATTTTTTCATAAATTTCGAGGCTCCAAATAAGTTAAAGTGCCTCAAGCTATAGAGTAAAATAGATATGTTCTACAGGATATTTATTACTAAACTACTTTCGTCAGACTCCTCAAAACAAACGGTAAAATACCACCATTTTGGAAATAGTTTACCTCATCTTGTGTGTCAATACGACATAGCAAAGTATGGGTTGAAGATTGTCCGGACGGTCGTGTAATGGTACAAGTCACGGTCATTCCAGGTTTTATGTCTGTACTTATATCTGTAATGTCGATGATTTCTTCACCCGTAAGAGCAAGCGACTTTCGGCTTTCGCCATTCAGAAAGGTTAAGGGGAGGACACCCATTCCTACTAAATTGGAACGATGGATACGTTCGAAACTTTCTGCAATAACAGCTTTAACGCCGAGCAATAATGGGCCCTTAGCTGCCCAGTCGCGGGACGAACCAGAACCATATTCTTTTCCAGCAATCACAACCAAAGGCGTGCCATCCTTTTGATATTTCATAGCTGCACTATAAATGGGGAGAATTTCTGGCTCAATTCCCTTTTCTGTTGAAAAATATTTTGTAATTCCCCCCGTTGTGCCGGGAAGCATTTCGTTTAATAAACGAATATTGGCAAATGTTCCCCGCATCATGACTTCGTGATTTCCGCGGCGAGCACCATAACTATTAAAGTCATTTACAGTTACGCCAAACTGATGAAGGTAATGTCCAGCGGGACCATCTGTTTTTATATTACCGGCTGGAGAAATGTGATCCGTGGTAATGCTGTCACCTAAAACAGCTAAAATACGAGCACCCTTTACATTAGCAGGCTTGGTCATTTGGGACCCAACATCTTCAAAATAGGGTGGATTTTTAACATAAGTGCTTTTTTCTTGCCAATCATAAGTTAAGCTGGCTTTTCCTTGAATTTTTTGCCAGGCAGCATCGCCTTTAAATACATTAGCATAGCGTTTTCTGAACATCTCTGGAGTTAAAGAGTGTTGAATGATTTCTTGGATTTCTGCTTCTGTTGGCCAAATATCTTTTAAATAAACAGGTTTACCTTCAGACCCTATTCCTAAAGGTTCTGTCGTTAAATCTGTTAACAGGGATCCGGCTAACGCATAAGCAACAACCAAGGGGGGTGAGGCTAAATAATTTGCTTTAACATGAGAATTGATCCGTCCTTCGAAATTTCGATTTCCTGAAAGAATAGAACAGACGGTTAAGTCATGAGTTTCGATGACCCTAGCAATTTCGGGATGTAAAGGGCCAGAATTTCCAATACAGGTTGTACATCCATACCCAACCAAATTAAAACCTAAGGCATCAAAATCTTCAGTGAGCCTTGCATTTTCTAAGTAATCTGAAACAACTTGAGATCCAGGAGCCAAAGATGTTTTGACCCAGGGTTTGGGTTTTAATCCTTTAGATCTCGCTTTTCGAGCTAGCAATCCCGCACCAATCATTACAAAGGGGTTGGATGTATTGGTACAACTGGTAATGGCTGCAATAACGATGTCACCATGATTTAAAGAATAGTCCTGACCAGAAATGGGGAAAGATTCATCACTATTTTTATGTTCTTCTTTTAAAGAGCTCATACATGTGGATTTTGCTTCGGATAACAGGACCTTATCTTGGGGGCGCTTTGGTCCAGCTATAGTGGGGCAAACCGTGTTTAGGTCTAAAAGAAGAGATTCAGAAAATTGGGGGTCAGGAGTTTTGTCATCACGCCAAAGACCTTGGGCTTTCGCATAAGCTTTAACAAGAGCAATACGATGGGGATCGCGACCCGTGAATTCCAAGTAATCAATGGTTTTTTGATCGAAGGGGAAAAAACCACAAGTGGCACCATATTCAGGCGCCATATTGGCTACAGTTGCGCGATCGGCGAGACTAAGAGCATCCAACCCTTCCCCATAAAACTCAACAAATTTGCCCACGACACCTTTGGTACGTAAAATGTTTGTTACGGTAAGAACGAGGTCCGTAGCAGTGGTTCCCTCAGGTAACCTGCCCATTAATTTAAACCCAACCACTTTGGGGATGAGCATCGAAACGGCTTGGCCCAACATGGCAGCTTCAGCTTCAATTCCACCGACACCCCAGCCCAGAACGGCAAGACTATTGATCATAGTTGTGTGACTATCTGTCCCCACAAGTGTGTCCGGATAAGCAACCTCTCGGCCGGAAGAATCTGGTGATACCCAAACAACTTGCGCGAGATATTCTAAATTAACCTGATGACAAATTCCCGTTCCCGGTGGTACAACACGAAAATTCTTAAAGGCTTCTTGTCCCCAGCGTAAAAAGGCATAACGCTCATGATTTCTTTGATACTCAAGGGTTACATTTTTCGAAAATGAATCAGCAGATCCAGAAGAATCTGCCATAACGGAATGATCAATAATCAAATCAACAGGGATAAGAGGATTTATTAATGTTGGATCCCCTTTTAAGGCGGTCATAGCATCACGCATGGCCGCTAAATCAACGATAGCAGGAACACCTGTAAAATCTTGCATGAGAACACGCGCCGGAATAAAAGCAATTTCCGTAGAATTATGCCCATTATTAATACTTTGGACAGCTGCATGAATATCTTCTACTTTCACACGCTTTCCATCCTCATGGCGCAATAAATTTTCAATCAAAATTTTCATTGAAAAGGGAAGATTTTGTAAACCGTTTAATCCCGCATCTTGAGCAGCAGGTAAACTATAATAGTCATAGGATTTTCCTGAAACTGTGAGGGTTTTTCGTACGTTTAAAGAATCGTGTCCGTTTGTTGTCATAAATTCTACTCTTTATATAAATGACTTTCCTTAACGGTATCGTGATTTGTGGTGAGGTGACAAGATCCGATTGCTCTTGAAATTTGAGATCTTAAAGGCGTAGGATAAAGGCCGAAATGGAGTTATTTTTTATGTCCTGTCCTCTTTGTAAAAACCCCAGTAACTCATCTTTTGATCCCTTTTGCTCAAAATCCTGTAAGAATACAGACCTTCTTCGGTGGTTCAACGAAGATTATAGAATTCCAACAGAAGAAATTCTGGATAACGAAGAAGTTGATGAGGAAAATGAATCGTAACAACATCTTTCTAGCTTTTTGATCTAGAATCTCTTAAGTTTTAAAGGCAAGTCGAATCCCTTGATACAAAACATGATATGGTTAATTTATGAATACGAAAATGAATAATCTCTCTTTGCATCGGTTAACGCCGGTATTGCTCATGTTTGCTGTATTGGCTTTTGAGATGTCTACAGATTTATATCTTCCCAGTTTACCGGAAATGGGGAAATTTTTTAAGGTTCCCGATGCGGCAGTCCAAAATACGTTAAGTGGCTATTTATTGGGTTTTGCTTTGTTGGGATTGATTGCTGGTCCCTTGTCAGACAGCATTGGTCGACGCCCTGTTATTTTGGCAAGCATGAGTATATTTGCAGTGGGCAGTATTAGTTGTTGGTTTGCGCCGACAATGACAAGTTTAATTGTAGCGCGTTTTGCTCAAGGAATTGGGGCTGGAATGACGATGGTTGTTTCAACTGCCATTCTCAAAGATATTTACGATGAGAAAAACTTTTCTCGTATTTTATCAACCATGGGTATGGTTATTACTTTATCTCCGATGGTTGCTCCTATTTTCGGCGGGAAAATTGCTGATGTTTGGGGATGGAAAAGTTGTTTCTTCATCATTGCCGTCGTTGCAACCACCATTTGGATTGCCATTATTGTTTGCCTCAGAGAAAGTTTAAACCCTGAGCATAGAGCTTCTCAAAAAGCTCGATTTTCCGGGTGGGTTCTTTTTGAAACTTACGGCCAACTTCTTAAGCGTAAAGAGATTGTTACTTTTGCATTGATTTCAGCTATTACCTACGGCGGCTTATGGGCATGGATTGTGGAAGCGCCTTTTTATCTGATTAATGAATTGGAGATCAAGAGTGTGGATTATGGATATTACTCGGCTATTGGTCCGGGGGCTTATATTTTAGGGACATTTCTCAACCGGCGTTGTGTTATTTTTTATGGCATCGAGCGCATGCTTGCTTGGGGATTGTGGTTGATGATTTTAGGAGCCGGTCTAACTCTTACGGCAACGATTTGTTACCCATCCTCTTTAATTGCCCTCTATATTCCTTTTTCAATTTATGCTGTAGGATTGGCCCCGGTATTTGCGAATGCAGTTACAAAAGCTGTTGCTGTCATCCCATCTCAGCGAGGTGGGGCCTCGGCTTTATTAAATTCTCTTGAAATGGGCATTTCTGCACTCTGTGCTTTTGCGGTTAGTTTTTTAAGTAATGGGACTCTTGTCCCTTGTACCCTTATGATGCTTGCCAGTGGAATTATATGTGCATTTATGTTTTTAAGCACGTCTAAGATTCAAGAAAAGTCAGATACCCTTATTACCCCGTATAGGGGATAACTTTATGGCACAACCCCCTCTTATTTCTTTGCGGGATATTTCTCTGTCTTTTGGTGGTAAGCCATTATTTGAAGGGTTATTCAATAATATTACCAAAGGGGATAAAACATGCCTCGTTGGGCGCAACGGGTGTGGAAAATCCACCTTTTTAAAAGTCGTTTGTGGTCAAATGGATTTAGATCAAGGTGAACGATTCGTTCAACCGGGAACAAGATTTTCTTACCTTCCTCAAGATGTTTGGCTTGAGCCCAATCAAACACCTAAAGAATTTGTGATGCAATCGGGTTGCGAGCCTTTTGAAGCCGATGAGATTCTTGATCTTTTAAAAATGGATAAAGATCGCTTTATGGAAGGATTTTCCGGAGGGGAGCGTCGGCGCGTTTCTTTGGCACGAGCTCTTGTTGGAAACCCGGATGTTCTGTTATTAGATGAGCCGACAAACCATCTGGATCTGCCGACTATTGAATGGTTAGAAGATTTCTTAAATTCATATACAGGTGCCCTCCTCACGATTAGTCATGATCGAACTTTTCTTGAACGAGTATCGAATTCTTGTCTTTGGTTGGATCGGGGAGTTTTGCATCGTCATAACAAAGGATTCAAAGATTTTGAGCCGTGGTCAGATTATCTTATAGCGGAAGAAGAAAAGCACATAAGTAAGATGAATACAAAGTTGAAAGAAGAACTTCATTGGCTACATCGTGGTGTTACGGCACGTCGGAAACGTAACCAAGGACGACTTCGAGAGCTCAATAAGTTGAGAGAGCAAAAACGTGCTATTTTAGCAGGACAAACTGGTAAGCTCAAAATGAGTGGAGCCAATGCTGAAAGTGGAAGTAAATTAGTGATTGAAGCTCAATCTCTTTTTAAGACTTTAGGAGATAAACCCCTTATTCAAAATTTTTCTACACGGATATTACGGGGTGATAGAATTGGGATTATAGGGCCTAATGGTGCGGGTAAAACCACATTGATTCGCATGTTGGCGGGAGTGCTACCCCCAGATTCTGGAAATGTCCGATTGGGAAAAACCATTGATCTGATCTATTTTGATCAATTACGTGATGGCTTGAAACCTAACGAAACGCTCTGGCAAAATTTATGTGAGACGGGTGGTGACCATGTTATGGTTCAAGGTCAACCGCGTCATGTCATGGCTTATCTGAAAGATTTCTTATTTGAAGAAAAACAAGTGCGTTCACCCGTTTCTATTTTGTCTGGGGGTGAAAAAAATCGCCTTGCTCTGGCTAAAGCGTTAACCCGTCCTGGAAATTTATTGATTTTGGATGAGCCAACCAACGATCTCGATATGGACACTCTTGACCTGTTGATTGAAATGGTGAGCGATTATTCGGGAACGCTTCTCATTGTTAGCCATGATCGTGACTTTTTAGATAAGTTAACGACATCTATTATTGGCCTGGAAGGAGATGGCATCATTCGTGAATGTGTCGGTGGGTATCAAGATTATGTGTGTCAATATCCTCCTCAAAAAGCACGGACTAAAGAGATAAAAGAACCCAAAGTACTAACTGAGCGCTCAAAATCCACCCGACGGTTTACTTACAACGAAAAGCGAGAATATGAAAATTTACCGGCGAAAATGGATCAACTCATGCGTGACATTTCTGACGCTGAAACACGTCTTGAAGACCCAGCTTATTATAATAATCATCCTCAAGAATTCATGAAAGTTACAGAAAAATTAACGCAACAAAAAGAAGAATTGACACGTGCGGAAACTCGCTGGTTAGAGTTGGATGAGCTGATTGATCAGTGATTAATCAAACCAAAAAAGTTCACGGGTAATATCTCCCTTATCATTAATAGTAATAATTTGCCCCCCCCCTTGCCCGTTGGGAAGGTGGATATTGTGTTTGGTTTTTTACAGCAACGGGCGGAGCGATATAAAGTTTGTTTAAGATTTCCTTCTTATATTTTTGAGTTTTTAACCAAAGAGTTGACAAATACGTTTCTTTCTTATGATCATGAAAATGACCGGCAAAAAGTCCTTTCACGACAGGGCCTTTCCCCAATGGTTTTGTAACGGTATTTTCCCAAGCTTTTCGTACACTTAAAGGAATAGTCCAAGCCGAATAGGGGTAGAGTCCTTTGGCTAACCGAGGAGATAGCTCCCGAGCATCTCTTAATCGTTGTGAGACAACATTATCGTTTGCAAATTCATCAAAACGAATAAGATACGGATCGTCTATGTCGGGAATATGATAAAATAGGTAAGCATATTTTGCTTTAGATTCTTTTAATCTATCTGATAATTTTTGCACACTTTTGTATTCGAGTGTCTTGGAAATTGGAATTATTCCTTCGTCACAACCACGATAATGATTGACTGAATTATTATTTTTGAAATAGGAATTATCCCATCCCATAAATACAAAATTTCCTATGACATAAGTACCCGGGGGTGAGGAAGGTTGAACTTGTTGAGAGCCTTCAAGTCGAAAATCTATAATGGAAATACCTGCAGTTCTCATCTCTGGTTTGTGGTGGAGTTCTTCAATGAACTCACGAAGAAAATTGATGGATGCAGGGTCTTCATTATAAAGATCATTATTCCCAGGAACGACAAGCCATATTTTAACTTGGGAATTTTTTATTATTTGTGCAATAGAGTCTACGGCTCGACTCCATTTTTGCGAATCTTTAATAAGTTTTCCTGTTTTAGGGTCAGTTTTTATCAGCTTTCCCACGCCGATATCCCCACTTAAAAGGATGAAGGCTAAAGCGTTTTTTGACGTGTCTGTAAGCTTATTTGAAATCTCATTGATTTTTTTGATAGATTTAGAAAAATCGATAGTTGAAATTTTAGCTTCACATTCCCACTTTGTCTCTTCAAAAATATGAAGATCAGTTATGTGTGCAAAACTTACCTCTCCCCAGCCATTTGTGCTTAAGGGCAATTGTAGCAAACAAACTATAAGTATCTGCCGAATTCTCATAATCATTCCGAATTAATTTTTTTCCTATCCTTTAATAAAAATGACATGACAGTTATTAACATGGAGTTAGGGATGCGAAGAAAAAAGCACTTTGATTGCGGCCGCGACAATCTGGCCACTATAGGGAAATGCTGGTGTCTTGTACAATTTTTATGAAATCTCGGAATTAAGGCGGTTGCAGAAGTGCTTATAGACAAGAAAAATTTATAAAGAGCTTACAAATGGGGCATATTTTACGCAAACAAAAAGAAAAGAATATCAAATTTTTCCAAGATTATCCTCAATCATTGTGCTCCCCCTTTGAAATCCCACATTCCTTGCCAATTCCTCAAAATCAAGCACCCCAGTCTCTTAAGATAGGTGAGTGGTGGTTGCGCAGAAATGGATTACGCAAGATCAGTTGACCGTTGCTTTAAAAGAGCAAGTGCGTCGCTCGAAACGGTTGGGAGAGCTGATGGTTGATTTGGGTTTTTTATCAGATAGTCAACTTTTAACAGCTCTATCGACCCTATCTGGTTTTCCATTTATTTCGCTAGAAAATCAAATTTTAGATTTAACACTGGTTCGCAAGGTTCCCCTCGAAGTGGCATTACGTTATCAGGTCTTGTTGTTTCAACAAGATGAGCAAGGGGCTCATTTGGCAATGTCAGATCCTGAAGATTTGTTAGCTCTTGACAAAGTTAGACAGATCCTTGGGAGGGATGTGCCACTCCTCCCTTATCACTCGACAACTAATAAAATTGCTCAAGCGCGAGAGATTTATTATCCGCAGCCAACTCTAGAGCCCCACGAAGGGGAAGTAGTTCAGCTGATTCATGACATGATTCTTGAAGCTGTTCGATTAAAGGCCTCAGATATTCATCTTTCTCCAACAGCTCATCAAATAGATGTCCATTATCGACAAGATGGAATTCTATATGTGGCACACACACTTCATAAAGAAAGATGGTCTGCTATTTCTGTTCGTTTGAAAATTATGGGGGGCCTCGATATTGCAGAATCTCGTCGACCCCAAAATGGTCGATTTAGCCTAGTATTTGGGGGACGTGAAATTGATTTTCGATTATCCTGTCACCCAACAATTCATGGGGAAAATTTGGTATTACGTATTCTTGATAAAACCCAATCTCTACGAGCATTAGATGAGCTCGGATTTGAAAAAAATGACATCAAAATTTTGAAAGAGTTGGTGCAACGTCCTCAAGGTATGATTCTCTTAAGTGGGCCGACGGGATCTGGCAAAACAACTACGCTTTATGCTCTTCTCAATCATATGGATTCGTTAACAAGAAATATTATGACATTAGAAGAGCCTGTTGAGTATTATGTTCCCCATATTCGACAAACAGAAATTCGTGAAGGGGGACCTTTTCGTTTTGGAGAAGGGGTGCGCTCTCTTCTTCGACAAGATCCAGATGTGATTTTTATTTCCGAAATACGGGATGCGGAAACAGCACAAATGGCATTGCGGGCAGCGATGACTGGGCATTTGGTTTTGGGGACAATTCATGCAAAAGATTGTTATACAATACCCCAACGTCTTCTTGATCTTGGGGTCTCTTCCTCACTGTTAGAAGGAAACTTAATTGCGGGCATAGCTCAACGTCTCGTGAGGCGATTGTGTGAGAAATGCTGCTACCCCCAAATTATAACTCGAGAGGACCGTAAACGATTTTCTCTTCCCCGTTCTGTTAGCCATGTTTATCAAGCTGGAAGTTGTTCCTTCTGCTGTGAAACAGGTTATCTTGGTCGTGAAGCTGTGGTTGAATCTGTTCTTTTTAACGAAGAATTTTTCACTATTAAATCAGAAAATTCTGTCCACTGTCTTTCAGAGAAGATAAGTAAAAATCAGAAAGTGTCAACGCTCTGGGATCGCGGCATGGAAAAAGTTTTGGCTGGGAAAACAACGTTTGCAGAAATAGATCGGGTGATAGGAGTTAATATCTAATGCCTTTGTATGCCTATAAAGCCACAGCAACAAATGGAACAAAATATTCTGGCTTTCGTTTTGCGGCAACGACAAATGAAATTTATAAATCCCTAAAAGAAGAAGGACTGTTATTAACTGATTGCAAGGAAACCAAAGCAGAGCGGTTTTTGCCTCGTGTCGCGTCTCGGTATTCTACGGGGATATTTTCTAAGGTTCCAAGAATTCTCCTGATCGATTTCTGCCACCATATGGCTCAATTGGATGAAGCGGGGGTGAGAATAGATAGTGCCCTAGAAGATCTTGCTTTATCAACCCCTCATCGAGGATTTCGCTCACTCCTTCATCTAGTTCACAAGGATGTTCAAGCCGGTATTCCTTTATCTGAAGCGTTAGCAAGACATCCAAAAGTTTTTGATCGAGTCTTTCAAAAATTAATTGCAGCAGCTGAACAAGTTGGTGCGTATGCTCCTCAATTTCGTCACTTAGAAAGTCACTTACGTCGACTCGAAGCTATGAGTCATCAAATTCAAAAAGCGATTCGCTCTCCCCTTATCTTGTTTGGTTTGATGGTTATTCTTCTTTTAATAGTCATCGATTTTGTCATACCGAATATGGCCTCTCTCTTAGCATCTCTTGGATTTAAAGATCTTCCGCTTTCAACGCGTTTACTTCTTCATATCGCTCCGACTCTTGCTTATATACCGTTATTTCTAATGGCGATGTGTGGGTTGTTTGGTTTGTGTTATGCGCTTCCAAAAGCTCGGTATTATTTGGGGCGTTTTGCCTTATTTTTCCCCTTATATGGGCCCTTCGCTCTCACGCATTTTTGGCATGTCTTTGGCGTTATGATAGGTGCAGGTGTTGAGTTGTTGCCTTCTTTGTCTCAAGCTGTGCAAGTCATACGCAATCCCTATTTGCGCGAGAAACTCACCTTTCTATCCGGAGAAATTATTGCAGGGGCTGGTTTGTCAGATACCTTTTCCACTCAAAAAGAATTCGTTTCTCCTTTAATGGTACGCTTATTAAAACTCAGTGAGCAAACGGGGCGCTCAAAAGAGTTAATTCCCCAAGCCGCTTCTCATCACCAAAGTCAGGCATTGCGCAAAATCGAAACGCTGGTTTCTTGGCTCGAGCCCAGCCTTGTCTTGATTATGGGGATTATGATGGTGTGGATAGTTTTGGGAATCATTGTTCCTTTTTATGGATTATTTGGAAAGTTGTCATGATTTTTCTGACTCTTGAGGAAAATCAAGTTTTAGAAAATGGTCAACCGCTTCAAGATTTTTCTGAATTTTTAAAAAGACTCTCAGCCAATAGCGAAATCACATTAATCTTAAAAACCCATGACGTAACCTATCATATTTGTTCCCTCCGCAAGACTGTACCCTTTTTAAAAGCAGCCGAATTCTCCGCAAAGCATTGGGTTGGGGAATGGATATCCTCTAAAAGTCAAACATACATTGGGGGGGTCCTTCCCACGCCCTTTATGCGTGAAATTATTCAAGAGATTTCTGCATATTCTTTTGCGCTAAAGGGAGTTTATTTATGGGCTGATTTGATCAGACAATCTTATGGCTCTCTGCCTATTGGGTGGACATTAATAGACCATGAAGGAAGCTTGTTAATTTGCCAAGATGGGGTTTTGCAATTTAGCCGTACATGTAGTTTGCCTATAGAGCAAGAATTACCTCTAATTTTGAGATATATTAAAAGATTTGGTTATGAAGTTGGTATGCCAATAACCCTCATGAGAGCTTTTGCTCGGGAAGATGATCTTCCCCTGTTTGTCCAAAAAATCATTCGGTTTCCCCGGGATATTATACCTGAAGGACTGAGTCTTCAAATTCCAGAACTAAGGGAGCAAAATCGTCTTTACGATTGGCCGCGAAAGATTCAAAAAATAGCCTATTCATTTCTCCTTCTTAATTCGATTGTTATTGCCCTTTTTTGTTTTCAAATTAAAATTCTTTATGATCAAAAAAATAGTCTCAGTCAAGAGAGGAGCCGTCTAAATGCTAGCGAACTTATAGATGAAAAAAAGTTGGAGGTATTTGCCGCATATCGTCAACTGTCAAAAGATCAGGGCAATCCTCTTTCCATCGTGCGACAACTGATACCTCTCTTAAAAGGCCAAGCTGTCGCCACCTATTTTCATTGGACTGTGGATTCCTTAACTCTTCAATTAGAATTGAATCCTGCGGTTTCTGTTGAACAGTTTTTTCTGACGCTGCGTTCTCAATTTTCGGAGTATCATGTGACATGGAAAGCGGAAGAAAATGAATCGCTCAAAGGGATTTTGATAATGGAAAAGAGGCTTTATGAGCATTAAAGAATTGAGGAACATCATATCGAGAGTTCGAGCAAAATATGCGCTGGGTGCACTCGGTATGAGCTTTGCACTGATGGGGACTCTTGCTTACTATAAGAATAATCTTTCTTGCCAAACACTACAGCTGAGCCAAGAGGTGTTAAAGAGGAAACGTCAGGTGATTCGTGAGCAAGAAACGACTGCATTGGTAAAGACCCATCAGGCAGAATTTTCAGCTTTTGAAGCTTGTAGATTTGATCAACCATTGACATCTAAAGAGCTTCGAGATTTACATCCCCACAGTTTGGAGTTTGGGTCAACCCCCCTTCTTAATCATTACTCAGCCCATTCAGAACTAACGGCTCAAGAAGTTTCTTTTTCATTGATTTGTCTGCGAGACAGAGAAATTTTTGCCCATTTGGATCAGTTGACCACCCGAGGTCCCGGACTTTTTCTCCTAAAAGATGTTGTCATAAAGCGAGCCGGTCCTGTGAATGAGGAAATGTTGGAGAAAATAGCTTCTGGAAAGTCACAAGCATTATTTGAAGGAAGGATTACAACGACATGGATTCATCGATAAGGTACTTAGTACTTTACATTGTCTGTTTTGCAACTTATGGATCAGATATATCTCTTATGCTGAGCCCAGCTGAAGAGGGAGCTCTCATTCGAGCCGAAGAGCAATCTCAAATAAAAGGAGATAATCTTGTAAAAAGTTCTGAAAAATTAAGGCTTGATGGCATTATCTATAGCCACCAAAATTCTTGGACAATATGGCTGAATGGTCGCTCTATTAAGCAGGGACAAAAGATCGACGATCTTCGTATTGTGACGGTCACACCAGATACGGTTGACTTGGTATGGTGTCCGAAATCCGGTAAGTCTCACAAAATTTCTTTAAGACCAAATGAAGTATTTCAGGTTTCATCATCCTTTTCCTCGTCATTAAAATAATGAGAAAAATAACTGTTATATAATAAAAAATTGTATCTCGAAAGAATATACGAGCTAGTAAACCTACATACTAGCAATTAAAATAATTTATAAGGTCAAATTCACTTTCCTTTTGTAAATAGTTATTAAATTTCAAGGTTTAATTTTTACAGCCAATAATTTTTCATTTTGCGCTTGAACGCGAGTAACTATTCCGTATAAAGTCTCTTAAGATTATAATAAATTTTTGGGGATTCCCTCTTTAGTGCAGTCAACTTACGGTCTTGATAAATGGGTCCTGATTATTTCCCTTCTTCTATTTCTTGCTATTATTGCAAGCGATCTATCTAAACGACTCAAAATTCCAGCCCCTCTTCTTTTTCTTGTAACAGGTATGTTAGCTGGGTCTGATGGAATTGGGGGCATTTACTTTGATAATACCCTTATGGCTCAGCATATCGGTATTATTGCTTTGTGTTTTTCTTTGTTCTCTGGCGGCCTTGATACGCAATGGCGGCTTGTAAAACCCATTTTTTGGCCAGGGTTTGCATTATCTACGTTAGGTGTTCTCGTTTCAACGGGATTGGTTGCACTTTTTGCATTCTACCTTCTTGAATTCACTGTATTGGAAGGATTTTTATTGGGTGCAATTGTCTCGGCAACGGATGCAGCTGCAATATTCTCACTTTTCCGGTCTCGACATTTTTTGGTTAAAAGAGATTTACGTATGCTGGTAGAGTTTGAGTCTGGAAGTAATGATCCGATGGCCATACTTCTTGTATTTATTATTCTTCAAATCATGCAAAATCCCAAATTTACGGTTTTCAGCTTAACTACAATGTTCATTACTGAAGTTTTAGGGGGTTTAATAGTTGGGATTTTGGTTGGAAAATGCGCCGTTTTTCTTTTCCGGCGCATGAAGCTTGAGTATCGCGAACTCTATCCTGTATTTACAATTTCCCTTGTCCTCTTCGCTTACGGTGCTGCAACCATACTGGGAGGTAGTGGATTTCTAGCCACCTATCTCTTAGGTATTGTCATCTACCAGCAAGAGTTTCATCATAAATATAACATAAAAAAATTCCATGCAGCAATAACCTGGCTTTGTGAAATTAGCATGTTTCTGGTTTTAGGTCTCTTGGTGTTCCCTACGCAGATGAATGAAATTTTTAATCTCGATTTGGCTTTACCTTTCTTCCTCATATTTTTTGCAAGACCGGCCAGTGTTTTTGTGGCTCTGGCGTTTTCCAAATATTCTGTCAAAGAAAAATTTCTTATCTCTTGGCTTGGATTACGTGGTGCTGTGCCAATTGTCCTGGCAACATTTCCAATGGTAATGGGCATCCCAAAAGCAAATACAATTTTCAATCTCGTCTTCTTTATCGTTCTGATTTCCTTCTTAATCCAAGGAGGGCTAGCTCCTAACTTTATCAAGCGTTTAAAAATTGGTAATTAGTCCGTTCTGAAGATATATACGATATCGTGATCATTTCACGAATCATTCTATTTTAATTATATAGGGCATCCACGAATTTTTTTTGGGGTAATTATGAAATTTCAAAAAATTATAGCACGATTTTTTATGATTATGGGTTTTGGTGCCTTGGCAGGGTGTGCTGTCAATGAGAATGCTCATCCCTATCATTCATCTTATTATTACGCTGATTCTCCTTATCCTTCAGCTGTATACGATCCTTCTCCTGTCTATCCCTTTTATGGCCCTCATTATTATCACCCCCATTATCACCATCCCCGCTAGAAACTCGTAATGAATCTTTGCTGAATTTACGGTTCTCTCTTTCTTTCCTATCTTAAATCGGATATGAATACCTCCATGATATCTATTCTAAAATCGCAATTACGTACAGATTTACTCCAACGACGTGATCAGTATAAAAAAACCCATGATTTAAAAGACACGGGCAAGGCGATTTTGCAAAGCCTCCTATCTGCACAGATTATGGCTTGCGATGCCATTGTTGGCGGCTATTGGCCCGTTAAGTCAGAAGTGGATGTGCGTTCTTTGCTGGCTTACTTTTATGAACAAAATCATATTTGTGCGCTTCCGGTTGTACAGGCATCTAAAATGCCCCTTCTATTTCGTCAGTGGGGACCGGGAAATTTACTTGTATCGGGCATCTATAACATCTTAACACCTGATGATGATGCTCCTCTGATAATCCCAACAGTATTGTTTGTACCTGTCGTTGGATTTGACTCTCAAGGGAATCGCCTGGGTCATGGAGAGGGATATTATGATAGAACCTTGGAAAAATTACGCGAAAATCATCCTATAATGGCTGTAGGTATGGCTTTTGATTGCCAGGAAGTTGACTCTATCCCTCGTGAACGTCATGATCAACCTTTGAATTATATTATTACACCGACGCAAGTTATTGAGATTAAAAGATGAAAATATTATTTTGTGGCGACATTGTGGGGCGCTCTGGTCGTGATATTGTCCAAGAACATATTCCCCGAATTTGTGAGGAACTCGGTATTGATTTTGTTATCGTAAATGCCGAAAACGCGGCGCATGGTTTTGGCGTTACAAAAGGAATTTGTCAAGATTTATACAAAATTGGCGTAGATGTGATCACTACGGGAAATCACATTTGGGATCAAAAAGAAATTATTAGTTATATCGACCAAGATAAGCGATTACTGCGCCCTCTTAACTTTCCAACACTAACACCGGGTCGAGGCTATACGATTGTTCCAAATAAAAAGGGAAAAGACGTTTTGGTTATGAATGCTCAAGCCCGTTTATTTATGGATACATTAGATGATCCGTTTCCTGCGGTGGAAGCTGTTCTCAAAAAATATCCTCTTGGTAGCGGATCTATTGGAGCTATCGTATTAGACTTTCACGGTGAAGCCACTTCCGAAAAAATGGCAATGGGCCACTTTTGTGATGGAAGAGTTAGTTTGGTTGTTGGGACACATACCCATATTCCGACTGCTGATGCACAAATTTTACCAGGTGGAACAGCTTATTTGACGGATGCAGGTATGTGTGGTGATTACAATTCTGTTGTTGGTATGGATAAAACTGTGCCTCTTTTAAAATTTACAAAGAAAATGCCCACGGAGAGAATGCAACCGGCGCAAGGTCCGGGAACATTATGCGGTGTTTTTGTGGAAACAGACGACGGGACAGGATTGGCAATTTCTATTTCTCCCGTTCGTGTGGGTCCCCGCCTCAGTCCTGCTTGGCCAGGGATGCAGGTATAATTCAAGTTGTGCTTAACAGCCAAAATAAATATCATGCATAAATTCTAATATCTATGACTCGTCTATAGGTTGAGACACTTCTACCGATCTGATCCAGAAAGAGACTTGATCATTCCGTGCAGGGTTTTGACTTCTTGTTCGGTTAAGTCCATACGCGTAAATATATTTTGCAGATTTTGCCACATGATGGGCTTTTTATGAGGAATACGCCAAAAATGACTCATATTCAGGGAGTTTTCTAAAGCAGATAAGAAATTTTTGAGTTGCTCATAGGACGCGGGAATAGATTCCCCTAAATGTAATTTCCCCTTAAATTCTGTCAGCGTTTGATACCATTCATAAGCAACAATTGCAACGCTCTGAGCTAAATTAAGAGAACTAAAATTTGGATCAACAGGTACGTGGATAACTGCACGAAATTTTGGTAACTCGTCGTTAGTAAGACCTGTACGCTCAGGCCCAAAAACGATACCAACTTTTTGAGAAACTGAAATTTCTGACATCATTTCCTTTGGAGAAGCGTAGCGTTTTACCATATGCCGTTGGGTTGCACAGGTGGCATAAACATAATTTAAATCCGCGATGGCATCATCGAGACATGTAAAAATTGTCGCATTTTCTAAGATATGATCTGCCCCTGCAGCCAGAGAACGTGCTTTGGGGTCCATGGGGTCAAAAAGAGGTGCTACCAATCGAAGAGAATTCAATCCAAAATTGGCCATAGCTCGAGCCGTGGATCCTGCATTTTCCGGTAGCTGAGTGCGAACAAGAATGATAGTGGGAAAAGACTTATCAATCATTGTTTATGTTCGTCGCCACGTTGTACCGGTTGGACCGTCTTCGAGGACAATTCCTTGTTCGAGCAATAGGTTGCGAATACGGTCGGATTCATCAAAGTCTTTTCGTGTTCGGGCTTCACGACGGGCTTGAATGTGCGCTTCAATTTCTTCCGATTTCAAACCAGAAGTGTCTCTTTGAAACCATTTTTCCGGGACTAGTTGAAGAATACCTATTAAGCCTGCGCTGACTTTAAGGATTCCCCCTAAGCGAGATCTTTCCCTACGATCAGATGTTTTATTGATAGAAGTTGCGAGATCATGAAATCGGGAAATGGCTAAAGGTATATTCAAGTCATCTTGTAAAGCTTCCATGACACTTGCATCGGGGGTTGCATCTTCATCAATCTCTTCACATGCGCTCAGGGCCGTATATAATCGGTCCAAACTCTGTTTGGCTTGTTCTAATCCTGTCTCTTTCCAATCCATGGGTTGGCGGTAGTGGGTAGACAACAAAGCAAAGCGAATGACTTCTCCCGGATGATGAGCTAATAAATCTCGTACCGTAAAAAAATTTCCCAGCGATTTCGACATTTTATCCCCATGAATGGTCAAATAACCATTATGCATCCAATATTGTGCAAAAACGGGGGTGTCATGGGCGCATCGGCTTTGTGCTAATTCATTTTCATGATGGGGAAAGACTAAATCTTGCCCGCCCCCATGAATATCAAAAACTTTTCCGAGGTACTTAGCACTCATGGCTGAGCATTCAATATGCCATCCGGGTCTTCCAAAACCCCAAGGACTTTCCCAGCCGGGTGTTTTTTCATCTGAAGGTTTCCACAAGACAAAATCACCAGAATCTCTTTTATAGGGAGCAACTTCGACGCGGGCTCCGGCAAGCATCTCATCCTGATTGCGGCGAGACAGTTTTCCATAATCTGGGAAGCTTGCCACACTAAAAAGAACATGCCCTTCGGCTTCATAGGCATGCCCCTTATTAACGAGTGTTCGAATAATGTCAATCATTTCTGGAATGTGATGAGTTGCCCTTGGTTCCACATCGGGAGGAAGAATATTGAGGGAGGCCATATCTTGGTGGAACGCAGCGGTAGTTCTTTGAGTAATATCTGCAATCGATTCGCCTCGTTCAATTGCGGCAGCATTAATCTTATCGTCCACATCCGTAATGTTTCGAACATAGCAAACGTTAGGATAAATTTGGCGCAAGAGGCGCGATAATACATCAAACACAACCATGGGCCGAGCATTACCAATGTGAGCAAAATCATACACCGTGGGCCCACAAACGTACATACCCACTCGATGGGGATTTAAGGGCGTGAAGACCTCCTTGGTCTTGGTGAGCGTGTTATAAAGAAGCATCGTCATTTATTCCTTGAGAGTCGGTCTTATGGGTTACCCCTATTTTCTAGGGAAAAAATTTAATCTTTAATTTCTTTCCCCCTAAAATAGAGGCTTCCTATTGTTCTAGCAACAATCGGTCATCATCCATAGCGGTGCCAAATTGTTTAAGCAAATCCGGAACAGTTAATTTTGCGCGTTCTTTTCCGCCAACATCATAAATAACTTTTCCATCATGAAGCATTACCGTTCGGGTACCGCTATGAAGGGCTTGTTGTAAACTATGGGTAACCATGAGGGCCGTTAGACCTTTTTTTGTTACAATTTCTTCTGTCAATTTCATTACAAAAGCTGCTGTCTTTGGGTCAAGGGCAGAGCTATGTTCATCGAGAAGTAATATTTTTAAGGGGCTTAATGTTGCCATCAATAAACTTACAGCTTGACGTTGCCCCCCGGAAAGAAGAGACATAAGAGTATCCAGTCGATTTTCGAGTCCGAGCTTAAGAGTTTTTAGCGTCTCGGCATAATAGTCTCGATCAGCACGTGATAATCCTTTTTGCAAACTTCGCCTTTGTCCTCGACGATGGGCCAGAGACAAATTTTCAGCGATGGTTAAATCTCCACAAGTCCCTGCCAAAGGATCTTGAAAAACACGAGCAACGAAACTTGCTCTAGCATGTGCAGGCATACGCGTGACGTCTTTTTCATCAATATGAATGGAACCCTTTGTAGAAATAACTTCACCGGCAATTGCATTGAGGAGAGTTGATTTTCCCGCCCCATTACTCCCAATAACGGTAATGAACTCACCTTCTGAAATTTTTAAATTAATCCCGCGCAATGCTTTTTTTTCCATGACAGTGCCGGGTGCGAAGACCACTTTCAGGTTTGATAAAGTAATCATGATTTGTTGTCCTTAAAAACTCTTCGTTTCAGATTCGGTAACAACATAGCCGAAGCTACCAAAATTGCTGTTACGAGATTCACATCTGATGCTTGTAAAAATCCAACATTTAAAGCCATGGCTCGAAGAAGAAAATAAAGAATTCCTCCCAGCAAGCAAGCAACAATAGCTTGAAAGATCGTACGCGTTGGGAAAAGAGCTTCTCCAATGATAACGGCCGCTAAACCGTAAATGATGGTACCCAAACCCATTGTTACGTCTGCAAATCCATTGACTTGGGCAAACAAAGCCCCTCCTAATGCAACAAGGGCATTGGATGTACTGAGACCAGCTGTAATCATTGCTCGATCATTAATTCCTTGAGCACGCCCCATTTTTGGGTTGCTTCCTGTCGCTCGAATTGCCAAACCCAGACGTGTGCTTAAAAACCAATAGATACTTGTTGCAAATAAAATTGAAATAATGCCTAAAGAAATATAATTAGGTAAAGTTCCTAGCCATCCACTTAATAACGTATTTTCACCCAATAAGGCGATATTTGGGCGTCCCATAATACGTAAATTAATAGAATATAATGCCATCATTGAGAGGATGCCAGCTAACAAATTCATCATTCGCAAATGTGTTGATAACCAAGCGGTCACAATTCCCGAGGTTGCTCCGGCAAGAACGGCAGCAAAAGTTGCTGCATAAGGATTGATCCCTGCAGTAATAAGAGTTGCTGCGACGGCGGCCCCTAAAGGGAAGCTACCATCCACAGTCATATCTGGGAATTGAAGAGTGCGAAAAGATATGTAAACTCCGATAACAACGAAGCTATAGACTAAGCCTAACTCAACCGCACCAATAAATTGTATCCAGTTTAAAGGGGCACTCATGATTTTTCTCCCACTATTTTTGCTTCTTTCTTCAATTCTTCTGGTATGGTCATTCCCATTTCCTTGGCAGAGTTTAAGTTAAGCATAAGCACAAGAGGATGATTTGTCTTGATTTTTAAGTCTCCTGCTTTTTGACCTTCTAAAATTTTAACAACCAGACGGCCGGCTTCTTTGCCAAGTGCAATCCGTTCGTATGCTTGAGAAGCTACGGCTCCGCGTTCCACTGAGCCTGAATCCCCAGCAAAAATAGGGACCTTAAATTTTTTACCCAAGGTTACAATACTTTCTATTGAAGCTACGGCCGTATTATCATTCGGAACATAAATTGACTCTACCTTTCCTATTAATTTTGTGACAGCAGGAATAACTTCACTTGACTTATCTGCTACGGCCAGTAGGAGGGTCAACCCTCTCCTCTTGGCTTCTTCCTTAAGCCCCTCGATGGTTTTTATTGAATTTATTTCCCCAGAATTATAAATGATTCCAATAGTCTTCACTTGGGGGACAAATTTTTGAATTAAATCCAATTGTGGCCCTGGCAACAAGGCATCACTTACACCTGTAACTTCTTCAAGACGTTCATCGAGTGTTGAGACCAATCTTGCTTCTTTTGGGTCTGTTACTGCTGTAAATATTAAGGGTATGTGTTGATCTTGTAAGGGTTTAATCAAGGTTTGAGCAGAAGGGGTTGAAATGGCAACGACAGCGTTAGGATTGCGACTGGCAAAATTGGTTGCAATCAAACCAGCAGTTGCAATGTTGCCTTGAGCATTTTGAGATACGAGATGAATCGTTTTTCCGTCAATATATCCAGCTTCTTCAAGCGCGGTGACGATACCCTTGAATTCATCATCCAAAGCGCCATGTTGGACAATCTGTGTAATGGCCACTAAAGGTAATATCGGTTTTTCACTGGCCTGCGTAGCATGGGAAGAGAATATGGTGGTGGTGAAGATTGTAAGAACAAGAGAAATATTTTTTTGAAGGGTTTGGATGAGGTTAAGAGCTATGTTAATTATGAGGACTTGCATTGTAGTTGTCGCTTTCTTTTTCGTAATAGATTGTATTTTTCATCACTTTTTTCATGTAAATTCCAACAATAACAACAGCTTTTAAATCGAAAATGTAACATCGTCATAACTCCTAAAAAATGTTAACGCACTAAAAGATAACCATTTATTAATATACGCATCCCTTATTTAAGCTGCAAGGCAAAGATTGAGTCTATTCCAGATATCTTCTAACGCGTCCCCTAATTCGTTAATCATTTCTGGTGTATGGGAGGGGGTAACCGTTAAACGAAGACGTTCTTGACCTCGAGGGACAGTGGGATAATTGATGGGCTGCACGTAAATACCATACTCATCTCGCAATATATCGCAGACATCTTGGCATTGTGGTGCATTTCCAACGACAACAGGAACAATATGACTATTGGCAGAATGATAGGGGATGGAGCTTTTTTTCAGACGCTCTTTCAGCAAATTAACCCGATGCCAAAGTTGATCGCGTAAAGTCGTATCTTGACGCAAAATGCTGATGGATCTATGAATGGCGGCAACAACCGCAGGGGGAAGAGAGGTTGTGAAAATGAATCCCGAAGCAGCGCTACGAACATAATCAACGAGGGGCAAGGATCCAGTGATATATCCCCCAATAACGCCGTAAGCTTTTGCAAAGTTGGCTTGGATGATGTCAATACGATGTTGTAATCCGAGTTCGGCTGCAACTCCTGCTCCTTGAGGACCATAGAGTCCAACGGCATGAACTTCGTCTAAATATGTGATTGCATTAAACTCCTCGGCCAAGTCACATATAGCCTCAATAGGAGCAATATCCCCATCCATAGAATAAACGGAAATAAAAGCAATAATTTTTGGTCGTTTGGGGTCTAAAGAGCTTAAATTGGCCCGTAAATCTGCTAAATTGTTATGTCGAAAAACCCGTCGCTCACACCCACCGGCGCGAATACCCTGTATAATAGAGGCATGATTTTTTTCATCACTCAACACAACACAATTTTGTAAAGCTTGAGCTAAAGAGGAAATGGTTGCTTCGTTGGCAATATAACCGGATGTAAAGATTAACCCCTTTTCTTTTCCATGGAGATCAGCAACTTCCTTTTCAAGATTGACATGAGAATAGGCGGTACCTGAAATATTGCGTGTGCCACCGGAACCAGCGCCATAAAGTTGAGTTGCTTCGACCATGGCTTGTATGACTTCGGGGTGTTGGCTCATGCCCAAATAGTCATTGCTACACCACACAATTAATTTCTTTTTTCCAGATGGGCTATGCCATAAAGCATAGGGCGCATCGCCGACTAGACGCTCGAGATCTGCAAATATGCGATAACGACCTTCCGTTTTAAGAGACTGAAGGTAGGATGTAAAAATATGATCGTAACTCATTGCTCTATAAAATTTTTGCTCATCTGACTCTCGCTTAATGATATGATCGTATCAAAAAAGTAAGTGAGGTACCATGTCCTTAATTAAGGTCTTATCATGACAGTGTTAGAGTCGGTATTACAAGAGATTCCTGTTTACACTGTAACAGAAATTTCACAAAACCTGAAGCAAACCGTTGAGAATATCTATGGGCGCATTCGTGTGCGAGGGGAAATTTCGGGTCTCAAGCGTCATACCTCAGGACATACATATTTTTCTTTAAAAGATGCAGATGCGGTTATCGATGGCGTTTCTTGGCGTGGCAGCTTAAAGGATAGCGTCGTAGCTTTGGAAGAAGGGTTGGAAATTATCGCTAGCGGGCGTTTAACAACTTATCCGGGTCGGTCAAAATATCAGATGGTTGTGGAGAATTTTGAGCCCACGGGTCAGGGTGCCCTCTTGAAATTACTTGAAGAACGAAAAGCTCGTTTGGCAGCAGAAGGTTTGTTTGACCCAGCCCGAAAAAAACCCTTACCCTTCTACCCTCAAAAAATTGGCATCGTAACTTCTCCCACGGGAGCGGTACTTCAGGATATTTTGCATCGATTGGAAGATCGTTACCCCTGCCATGTTCTTGTATGGCCCGTGCTAGTCCAAGGACAAGGGGCAGCTGATCAAATTGCAGCTGCTATTGTGGGATTTAACAAGCTCAGTAGCCCTCCCGACTTAATTATTGTTGCGCGGGGAGGAGGTAGCCTGGAGGATCTTTGGGCTTTTAATGAGGAAATTGTCGTAAGAGCAACGGCCGCAAGTAAAATTCCTCTCATTTCGGCTGTGGGTCATGAGACAGACACTACTCTTATTGATTATGCCTCTGATCGTCGAGCCCCCACACCAACCGCGGCAGCAGAAATGGCTGTGCCAGTCCTTGTCGATTTATGGGCTTTTCTACAAGATCGCCAACAACGCCTAACTGCTGTCATATCTCAAGATTTGGAACGTCGCAAAACAAGCCTTTTGGCTGCTTCTCGAGGTTTGCCTGATTTAAGACATCTTCTTGAAGATAAGATGCAACGATTAGATGATTGGGGAGAGCGATTGCCTTCTCTTTTGCGTGCTTATATCGAAAACATGGATCATCGACTGTTTGCAAACCTTACGCAACAATTTCGCCATAACGCCCGACGATATTTTGAGATAACACATCAACAGTTTGAGTTGGTAGCAAGTCGCCTGAATCACGCTTCTTATCAAAGAATTTTGGATCGCGGATTTTGTTGGACGACAACTGCGAATGGCACTTTGATCATGCGGGCATCTGAAATTAAAAAGGGAGCGGCGCTTACGCTTCATTATGGTGACGGCACAGTCCCCGTGATTGAAAATTCACAAAAGCCCGTCAATTTAAAAAAATTAGGACGAGATGAGCGCCAAGGAAAGTTATTCTAAGGTTTCTGAAGAGTTTTGAATCTAATCTTTTAGAAAACAAGGGAATTCGTTGGTTGAGTTTGTGAAAGAGAACCTACAAGTATTTCCTCAGGACAAAAAGCTGCATTATTGCTTGTTCTGTGTTATTTATGGACAATGGATGGTCGAAATCAAAAACTCATTTATTTGGTAACGGAGCTGGGATATTTCTGTTCTCATCGCTTGACGTTGGCGTTGGCTGCAAAGCAAGCCGGCTATCATGTGACGGTAGTTACTAACTGCGAGCAGCGCGCCAATTTATTTCATTTTGAGGACCAGCTGAAAGAATTTGACCTTTATCATCTTCCTTTTCATCGATCACGTCTTAATCCCGTAGCTGAACTCAAAACCCTTTGGCAGTTGGCAAAAGCTTATCGATATCTTCGCCCCCATATTGTTCATCAAGTGGCTTTAAAACCTGCTCTTTATGGGACACTCTGCGCTAGGCTCACCGGCGTTTCGAGAATTGTAAACGCTTTCGGGGGGATGGGATATTTATTTACCCATAAAAGTATTAAATCGACTGTCATTAAGCCGATTATGGCGTTAGCCTTTCGTCTATTATTAAATTCACGTCGATGCATGCTAATTTTGCAAAATCCTGATGATGTTGAGTTGATGACGCCATTTCTGGGTAGGGATAAGATCAAGCTTATTCGCGGGGCTGGGGTAAATTTAAAGAAATTTTATCCCACCGAGGAGCCTACGACACCGCCTGTCAAAGTTCTAATGGTCAGTCGCTTATTGTGGAGTAAAGGGATAGGGGAACTTGTAGAAGCGGCTAGTCTATTAAAAAAAGAGGGAATTCCCATAGAGGTCTCCATAGCGGGAGATCCTGACATACAAAATCCTGCCAGCATTTCAGAGTCAGTTTTAGAAGCCTGGAAACACGAAAATGTCGTAAACTGGTTAGGAACGCGTACTGATATAGCGAATTTGTATCATCAAGCTCATATAGCTGTTTTACCAAGTTATCGCGAAGGCTTACCCAAATCCTTGTTAGAGGCTGCAGCTTGTGGTAAGCCCATTGTGACAACAAATGTTCCTGGGTGCCGGGAAGTTGTTGTTGCGGGAGAAAATGGTCTCTTAGTCCCTCCTCGAAATGCTTTGGCATTGGCAAATGCTTTAAAAAAACTAACGGAATACCCCGACCTTCGAATTCGAATGGGCAAATTGAGTCGCCGAAAAGCCGAGCAAGAATTTGATGAAGAGAAAATTATTGCCCAAACCCTGGCGGTTTATGGTGAGGAATAGTTTGTCATTCCTCTTGGGGAAAAGGGAATTATGTAGGATAGGAACTTAAAATGACACAAGCAACACTCCTGACTCATCGAGGGATTTTAAAAATATCGGGAAAGGACAAAGCGGCGTTTTTGCAAGGTTTAATTACCAATGATGTTAACAAAATTAGCGATGAGCAAGCCATCTACGCAGCCCTTTTAAGTCCTCAAGGAAAATTCCAATACGATCTTTTTCTGAGCGCTTTCAAAGATTCACAAGGCCAAGAGGTCTGGATGATGGAGTGTGATCGTGATCGCGCAGATGCTCTTCAAAAGCGTCTGTCTCTTTATAAGTTACGTTCTGATGTCACCGTAGAAAATATGAGTAATGACTATAGTATTTATGCTATTTATGGATCTCATCATTCAAATAAATTAGATATTTCTTTTCAACGGGGGGCTGCAAAACCAATTGATGGGGGTCTCGCTTTTGTTGATCCGCGTTTGCTAGAACTAGGAATTCGTGCATATGTCCCTGTAGATAAAGCTGTAAACTTCTTAAAAACTCTGGATATTGATTTATCTTCCCTTGAAGACTATGACAGACATCGTGTGAAACTTGGTATACCAGATGGTCCTCGAGATGTGTTGATTGACAAGGGAATTTTGCTGGAATCGGGATTTGATGAACTGAACGCCATAGATTGGAAAAAAGGGTGTTATATGGGTCAAGAACTTACAGCCCGAACGCGTTATCGTGGGTTGATTCGAAAACGCTTGATTCCGGTTAGGATTCAATTGGGGCAAATTCAAGAAGAAATACCAACTTGTGAAAGTCCGATTTTCCAAGAGGGTGTTGAAGTTGGGGAAATGCGCTCTATTGTGAAAGAATGGGGGATAGCTATGATTCGTCTAGAAGCTTTAAGGAAGTCTTTGCCCTTTTCTTGTGGGGATGCTACCGTAACACCACACATTCCCCCGTGGATGTGCTTGCCTTCCTCAACCGACGAAGAGTAGCGAAATGTCAGACTTAGCGCCTTTTTTACAAACCTTGCGGGATCGCCTTTCTCTATCGGAAGTTATTCGCCCGCACGTTAAGCTGACGCGAAAAGGGCGTGAGTACTCCGGTCTTTGTCCTTTTCACAAGGAAAAAAGTCCCTCCTTTACGGTAAGTGATGAAAAAGGGTTTTATCATTGTTTTGGATGTGGTGCCCACGGAGATATCTTTGATTTTGTCATGCAAAAACAGAATATGCCTTTTATGGAATCCGTTGAGTTACTGGCTCATTTATTGGGACTGGAAGTTCCCAAACTTCAGACGCAGTCTTCGTCAGATCTTTCTCAAGCAAAACCTGATGTAACCTTATATCAAGTTATGGAGGCTGCCTGTTGTTGGTATCAGCAACAACTTAATTTGGCCTCTGGTGCTTCAGCTCGAGAGTATTTTACACAACGCGGACTTCTTCCTCAAACGATTGCTGACTTTCGTCTGGGGTATGCACCGGAACAGGGTCTGCAAGCCGCTCTTCAAAAGCAGGGATTTTCAGAAAAAATATTGATAGAAGCTGGATTAATTGGTCGAGCTGAAGAAAGAGATTCTACCTATGACCGTTTTCGTAACCGACTTATGTTCCCTATTTGGGACGGGAAAGGGCGCGTTATTGCCTTTGGCGGGCGAATTTTAAGGGAGGGAGAGCCAAAATATCTTAATTCCCCCGATACACCAGCCTTTCATAAGGGCAAGACATTATATGCTTATAATTTGGCTTTGCCAATTGCTCGTCAAGATGAAGAACCATTTATTGTAGTGGAAGGATATATGGATGTCATTGCAATGCATCAGGGGGGCCTTAAATCTGCTGTGGCACCTTTGGGAACGGCATTAACACCGGAACAAATGGCTCTTTTATGGCGGGGAACTGCCGATCCTATCTTGTGTTTTGATGGAGATT
Organism: Alphaproteobacteria bacterium; assembly: GCA_016870095.1. NCBI lineage: Bacteria > Pseudomonadati > Pseudomonadota > Alphaproteobacteria > Alphaproteobacteria bacterium. Next base: position 137,569 of record VGCI01000004.1, read on the forward strand.
CGGCGGGGCTGCGAGCGGCTCATCGGGCTGCCCAAAAAGCTTTAAATGTTCTAAAAGTAGGGCAAACCTTGCGATTTTGCTTTTTAGCTCGTGGGGAAGATCCCGATAGTATGCTCCGGGCTGGGCGTAAAGATGAATTTCGTCAAATTTTAGAGAATCCTCAACCCTTGGTTGATGTTTTATGGTCTATTTTTAAACAAGATCGTTTGTTTTCGACACCAGAACAAAAAGCAATCGCTCGACGGGATTTGGGAAATTTTATCAAAGAAATTGCGGATCCAGACGTACGTCATTTTTATCGCGAAGAGATGAATAGCCGATTGCAGACTCTCATAGAGCCCAAAGGAAGAGATCAGGCCCCTGCTTACCAAAAATATAATCAAAATCAATCTTTTTCAAAATCATCTCTTAAGTCAGCTAATCCAAAACCAGGGTTTCTGGGAATTTCGAGAATATCCCCCAATAAAAATCACTTAGGACATAAAATTTTACTGGCAACTTTGTTAAATCACCCTACATTAATAGAGGACACTGCCGAATCCTTAATGCTATTAGGTGATGAAGCGGGTAGATATGATGAACTCCGCCAAGCTATCTTGTCTCTTATAGCAGAGAACCCCTCCCTTCCTGCGGCAGAATTGAAGGATTTATTGAGGAAAAATGGTTTTGCCTCTTTACTATCTGAGATGTTAACATCTCAAATTTATTCTTTTGCGCCATTTGCGAAAGAAACGAGTACGAAAGAGGAAGCTTTGGCGGGTTGGAAAGAAGTTTGGCATCAAACCGTTGCTAAACATTATTTGGCCGCAGAGACATTTCGAACGGCAACAGCGGTTCGGGATCAATTTGACGAAGAAACATGGGAGCGATTCAAATTTTTAAAAAACCAATTTGTTTCAAAAAAAGACGAGAAAAAAGGAGTTTAATGCATGGCTAGTAAAATTGCTCAAAAATCTGACAATAATGATCTTCCTTCCCAAGAAATTGCGGGAGAAGAAGTTGATATTCCTTTAATGGAATTAAGTAAATCAAATCCTTCTTTAAAAAGGCTTATCGCTCGCGGTAAGGAGCGAGGGTACATTACTTATGATGAGCTGAATGAAACTTTGCCTCAAAATCAATTGTCTTCGGACCAAATTGATGAAGCGATGACAATGATTGCTGAAATGGGAATTAGTATTGTCGACAGTGATGAGGTCGATGAGACTTTAACGGAAGTGGAACAACCTGCTCGTGAGCTGACTGGATTTGAGACAGGTTTTGAAACCGAAGAAGAAGTAACAGAATCTGCTGCCGGGCGCACGGATGATCCTGTTCGAATGTATTTGAGGGAAATGGGTAATGTGGAATTATTATCTCGAGAAGGGGAAATTTCCATTGCTAAGCGTATTGAAACAGGTAAGGAGATGATGTTGGGGGGCTTATGTGAGAGTCCATTAACAACACGTTCTTTGGATTCCTGGCGAGAACAATTACACGCAGGCACAATGATGTTGCGTGAAATTATTGCTCTCGATACCAACGCAAATTTTGACGAAGATGGTGCAGAAGAGGAAGATCTTCTGGAAGTTGAAAACGAGGGAATTGATGCAGATACTGACGGTACAACAGAAGTAGAGCAACCTACCGCAGAGTCAACAACGCCTCCTTTATCTATAGTTGAACAAAGTATGTATCCCAAGGTTACTGACCTCATGGATCGATATAGCGAAGTTTACGCTCAATTATGGACACGTCAAGAAAAGTTGATTGCCAGTTCAAAAAAATCCGATGAGATTGAGTCCGATAAGGATTACCAAAAAATCAAAGCAGAATTAATTGCCTTAATGGAAGAGATTAAGCTTAATCCGCATCGTATTGAAGATTTGATGCGACAACATCAGAATATTATTCGATCTATCAGCTCTCAAGAGCGGGCTCTTGCAGGGTTTGCAGATGCATGTGGCGTGAAGCGCGAAGAGTTCTTAGATCAAATGAACTGCGCTCATCTTAATGCAGCTTGGATTGTTTCTTTAGGAAAATTAACGGGCAAGAGCTGGACGAATTTTATGGCTCGCCATGAAGTAGATTTAAGCCGTTTGGTAGCAAGTATTGAAGTTGTTGAAGAAGAAACGGGGATACCTTTCCGTGAATTCCGACGCATTGTTACAACCATTCAAAAAGGCGAAAGAGAATCCTCTCGAGCAAAAAAAGAAATGATCGAAGCTAACTTACGCTTAGTAATTTCCATAGCTAAAAAATATACTAATCGTGGATTGCAGTTTTTGGATTTGATTCAGGAAGGCAACATTGGTTTGATGAAAGCTGTTGATAAGTTCGAATATCGTCGAGGTTACAAATTTTCGACCTACGCGACTTGGTGGATTCGTCAAGCGATTACTCGCTCCATTGCAGATCAAGCTCGCACAATTCGTATTCCTGTCCATATGATTGAAACTATTAATAAAATGGTTCGGACCTCACGTCAAATGATGCATGAAATTGGTCGAGAACCTACGCCTGAAGAATTATCTGAGAAACTGATGATGCCACTTGAAAAAGTTCGCAAAGTCATGAAGATTGCTAAAGAACCAATCAGTCTTGAAACGCCCATTGGTGATGAGGAAGATAGTCATTTGGGAGATTTTATCGAAGATAAGAATGCCCTTCTTCCAATTGAAGCGGCAATTTATGCAAACCTGCGTGACACGACGACTCGAGTTTTAGCGAGTCTTACCGCTCGCGAAGAGCGAGTCCTTCGCATGAGATTTGGTATAGGGATGAACACGGATCATACCCTGGAAGAAGTGGGCCAGCAATTTGCCGTAACCCGTGAGCGGATACGACAAATTGAAGCTAAAGCCTTACGTAAATTAAAGCATCCAAGTCGATCACGCAAATTGCGAAGCTTCTTAGATACTTAAGAATTAAAGTGTTGGAGGGGATGACCCCCTCCAATTTTTTTACTATAAAAGTTTTTTTGCGAATAATTGGGTTGTCGGAATGAGCCATAAAGAAAACTTAAACTTTCAAAATATTCATCAATCTCTTCTCGATCAATCTTACGCAACCGTTCCTTTTCTCATAGAACCCTTTATCTTAGAGGCAGCGATCGAAGCATTTTTTAAGTTCTTGAGAGAGCCAGAATATGTAAAATCACATATTGATTTTACAATTGCCCCTCTCCATCGTCGAGGGGATGTTGGCTTTAAGCATCGAGACTCTAAAGATGATATTTATAATGACAGTAAGGATTTTTTCCATTTTCATCCGGCCCTTTTTCAAAGGTATCCAGATTTTTTAGAGGCCCATCCTGTCGTCAAAGATTTTGTTCTTAAAGCCCAACCGATTTGGGATATGGCCTATAAAACTATCGAAGATATTCTTATATCTTTTGAACCTACATTTCCGGGAATTTGCGCCAAAATTTTTGACACTGATCCTGTCCATATTCTTTTGCGCTTTCTAAAATATGATTGGCAAAAGTCCGGAGATTTGTTAGCTAAACCTCATTATGACGCCGGGTCTTTTACCTTGGCAATTGCAGAAAGTTGTTCTGGCTTGCGTATTGGCAGTATGCCCGGTAATTTAATGCCGGTGGAGCATAAGTCAGGTAGTGCAATTTTTATGTTAGCAAGTAATTTTCAAAAAGTGATGGATACAGATAAAGTATGTGCCGGGTGGCATGACGTGGTTCAAGTTGATAAATCCCTGATTGGCAAACCTTTTGCACGTTGGGCAATCGTGGCTTTCGTAGAAGCCCATGGGGTTGAAGCCTTACCAAGGACCGAAACACATAAGTGGTATGACAAAAAAATTGCCTAAAACTCATTAAAACTTCTTTTATCCTTTTGTGAATAAGATTTATTCACTTCTAATATCTCAATAGGTATTTATCTTCACAACCTTCAATTAAACAATTCGATTTTAATTGTGTTAAATTTAAATTAAAAATTTAGCTTGATCTTTGGTATCTCCTTCCATTAGCTTAAGCAAGTTGGGGAAAAAGTTTTTTCCCAGAAAAAATAAGCTTAAAAAACCCAGTTAGAGAAAAAATTTAAGCTAAGTTACAAAAGAAACATTGAATATTCAATGAGTATTAACAATCATTTAAAGGAGAATTACATGATAAATAAAATTAAAATCAAGCTCTATCTGGCAACCATACCGATAATATTTGGTCTTGAAGGCCAACCCGTTTCTGCAGTAGAAAAAATAACAAAAGACCCCCAGCCCACATCTTCCCAAACATTTTTTTCCGTACAACCTTCAAAAGCTTTTCCTCCCGATTCAGAAAAATTGACACCTGAAGTTTCATTGGTTGGATTGCTGAAAAAACTCCAACAATTTAATCATCAGCCTTTGCCATCAATAGAAAAAGATGAAAATTACCCAGCGGAATGGGTTAAGGCATTGAAAGAGGATATTGATATTCGATCTGTAGAGATGGAGACGCTCATCCAAAAAATTGAGAATTTGACTGCTGAACTAGAGGAAGCCAAGAAGCAAAACTCATCTACGGAAACAAGTTTAAGAACTCAACAGCAACAAGATTTAAAGCTCTTGATACTTTTACAAGAAATTCAAAAGTTAGAAAGCAATCTCCACTTCCGTATGAGCGAGCTTAGCTCCTATAACGGTATAGCAAATTTCTTTGGGGATTCTGTCGTTGGAAAAATTGCGGCCGCTCCTACACTTTTTGGAGCAAGCTTATTTATGCCTTTATTTATAAGTAAATCAAGCTCTGAAGAATCGAAGTTTGTGCGTCAAGATCAATCAGGAAACCTATTCCTCGGGAATAAAACCGCTGGCTCAAACCCTGTTGATGATCTTATCAGTACACTTTTGGTGGGAGGAACGTTTGCGTTAAATCAAGGTTTTACAACAAGTCCCTATCTATATGCTTCTCTTATTGCAGGTAGTTATTATCAAGGTGGTAAAGCGACCAACCAATATGTGCGACAAGTCGTTAACGGATTGTGGGGCAAGAGTATGTCTTCACAACAGATAGAAATGTTAGCAGGTGCCGCAGCATTATTGTATTTTGTGATGAATATTCCGGGTGCCGAAGCATTTCCTTATGCAGCACCGGGAACAGAAGTTCAATTGGATTCCCGCACCAACTTAGGTGTTGCCTCCACGACATCGGGAAACTCACTATTTGTTGCTATGGCTGATACAACCAGTGTCAATGGAAAGTTCTTTGATAGTAATTCTTTGACCCCAACTTCTGCCCTTTATAGTATTAGTCAAAATCCTGTAGCTACGGCAAATATTCCTTCCACGGTTATTTCAAATAACACCTACTTTGTTGGATATACCTTATCTGCTAATGGGGGTGATATTGCTCTTCGCGCTGGAAATGCAACGGGATTTTTTGGTCCTGAAGTGACTATAATGCCAAACGTCGGCGCTCAAAGTGGTGTATCTCTTGTAGATCTCCACAATGGTTATTTTGCAGCCCTTTTAAATACAAATCCATTGGGATCAAATTCTGATATTGTGGGTTATACCTTTAATAGTACTCTTGGAGTTGTAAAAGGTCCCTATCCTGTAAATTCTGTTACAACAGGGAATCAATATGGACCAAGTGGTGGAATTTTTAGTAATGGTAAATTAGGAGTTACCTTTACAGGCGATCAATCGGGAACTGCAACTCAATATTCAGTTGTTCTTGATCCGATGACAGGCACAAATATTGTACCTGACTATCCTTTAAAAGCCTCACAATCAGGAGTAAACCAAGGTCATGGTATGTGTGCGGAGCTAAAAGGTGGTAATCTTGGCTGTGTGTATGTGGATGGCGGAAACCTCAGAGTGGCTGTAGTAGATTCTTCCGGGACAGTTATTTGTAATGTTCAAGTAAATGATGCGTCAGTATCATCATTAAATCCAAATACGATTCCATTTATCAGCGCTACTGGAGACGGAAATTCTATTGCTGAATATACGGCTTTACCGGTTATTCCTGGAAACTACCGCGTTTATTATGCTGTAGTTTCCCCATCATGTGATTTGCTTTCAAAGGATACAATTATTCCGAAAAGCAGTAATGGTCAGACTGCTGCGGGGGTTCAAGCATTACAAAATAATGATTTTGTAGCGATCTTTAGTGGCAGCTCACTAACGCAACCCGGTTTAATTGGAACGAGGATTGCAAATACGGGTTCCACAGCGACAGTAGTACCGACGACGGGTTCATCCCCGACGGGGTCTTCAACGACTGTACCAACCACAATGCCAAGTAGTGCTTCATCTCTTCAGCCATTTTTTTCAACATGGTTAAGTGGTATTATGAGTACAGCTCGAACGACTACCCTTGATCCCTCATCGATGATGACATCATCCAGTGAAATGACAACGTTTAATGGGAATGTCCATTCTGCGGGAGGTGTGCTGATCAATCCTTGGGGAGTGGTTTATAGTACATTTCAAGAGATTGCTGGCTGGGGAATAAGTTCCATTCGCTGGTTATATCCGTACTAGTTTCGATTTAAAATAATCGAACTATACTCCAAAAAACTGGCTGTCTTCTGGCAGTCAGTTTTTTTATGAGTTCTTCCTTATTGTTTTCAAACGGGAGGTATATAACTAGCTAGTTTTATAGAGTCCAAACGGATGATGAAACAAAGTTAAGAAGTGATGAGAAGCAAAAACAGGCTTGCAATTCTCTGGAGAATAGGTATGATCCTTATTGAAACAAGCGGGCGGGCGTAGCTCAGGGGTAGAGCACAACCTTGCCAAGGTTGGGGTCGAGGGTTCGAATCCCTTCGCCCGCTCCAATTGACTTTTGAGTCCGTTCAGAAAAATTTTCACCTAACTTTCTTTAATTATAAGTAAATGGTTAACAAAAATGACAACGCGTCGTTTAAATCGTTCATTTTTTCAAAATCCTACGGTTGAGGTTGCTCAGAACCTTTTGGGAAAGCGACTCACTTTTAACAATTTTTCAGGAATTATTACAGAAACTGAAGCTTACCATCAAGATAATGATCCTGCCTGTCATGCTTTTCGAGGGCGAACACCTCGCAACGCAGCTATGTTTGGCCCTGCAGGATACTCTTATGTCTATTTTATTTATGGAATGTACCATTGCCTAAACGTTGTGACAGAATCTGAAGGTATTGGGGCTGCTGTTTTGATTCGGGGGCTAACAATAGGGGAAACAAACCTCAATGGCCCGGGGAAGCTCTGTAATTATTTGAAAATAACACGAGATCACAATTCTCTCGATTTAGTGACCTCGGATGGCTTTTTCATTAGCGATGAAGGCATTACACCCGGGTTTATAAGTACACCTCGTATTGGTATTCGTCAGGGGCAAGACCTGTTATGGCGTTTCGTTACACAATCTTAACTCTCTTAGTTTAAAATAGGGTGGAGAACCAAAGATTTAATGGGGTAAGGCGCTGATTGAATGACTTCATTCGACACAAAATCTACTTTAATTGCCGCTATTTGCGCCGAACTTCATGCCAAGTTGCCATCTAAAGATACCAATTTAACCACTTTTGTGACGCAATTTTTTAAACGCGTTCCTACTGAATTTCTTCAAAAAATGCTTCTTCCTGAATTAATATCCATCGTTCAAGAGGCTTGGCGCTTATTTCAGATTCGTCGACCTAATGAATCTCTTGTTAAAATTAAGCCTTATAAGCTCGGCCGCCATATGATTCCTCGTCTCGGTATTTTTATGGTTAATCTCGATCAACCGTTCCTCATTGACAGCATTACAACCTTTCTGGAAAAAAATGGTTTCAAAATAGAAATATTCGTTCACCCCGTTTTGGGTGTAAAAAGAACGCATGATGGTAAATTAAGTTCCGTAGTGGAATTAAAGGAGCTTCATCCTTTAAGTAGCTTAAACACAGAAAATCGCCCAAAACATTTCGATTATCTGGGTTTAATTTCTAACGTTCAATGGAACATTTTAGAAAAAAATGATGGGACAATAAAAACTCAATCTGAATCTATAGCTTTCCTCCAGATAAAGGCAAATTTAAAACAGAAACAGATTGACCATTTGCAATTGCAAATTCACAACCTTATTAATCAAGCTCGAAATGTTGTTTTTGATTGGCCATCCATAAGAGATCAGCTCATAAGCATACGCGATCATATGGATAACCTACCTGTTGGTAAAGGATTACCTATTCCCTTAGACCGTCAAGAACTAAAAGATTTTCTACTTTGGCTGGCAAAAGGATATTTTGTTTTTTTAGGAGCCCGATATTTTTCGGCGACCTTTGAGAAACCCAAGAGGACTTTAAAAGATAAACCCTCAATTCTATGCCTTGAAATGAAACCAGATTCTCCCCAATTAGGGTTATTTCGGAATGAATCCTTCACCAATTCCGATAATTTAGTTCCGAGTTTCTGCAGAACTTGTTTAGTTGCGGATGAAAAAACACCCTCTCTTTCGCAATGGCCATCTTTAACAATATCAAAGACAAATGAACGCTCTACAGTACATCGAGCGTCCAGAATTGATTCTATTGAGATTATTGACTGGGATCAAAATGGGAAGCCGCGAGGTCTTTATCAATTTATAGGGATCTTCACCAAGTCAGCCTTTACAGGTTCCGCTTTTGATACCCCTATTGTAAGTCGAAAGGTTCAAGAAGTTTTTAATCAATTTGGTTTTGCTCCTCAGTGGCATGATGGCAAAACTTTGATCAACATTATCAACAGTATTCCTCGCGATGAGTTATTCTATTTAGCTGAAGATCAAATTTATACGATGTGTCAAAATGTATTGAATATGAATGATGAGCATTCCTTAACACTATCGATTCGCCCTGACATATTTGGTCGCTATATCACAGTGATGGTTTTCTTGCCCAAAGAAAAGTATAGCGTTGCTTTGAAAGGTCGAATGGCCAGAATTTTGGAGCAGCAGTTAAAAGGACAAATTAGCTCTGAAAATGTGTTGTTAGGAGAATTAGATTACGCGAGACTGATTTTTGTGATCAGTTTTTCTGAGCCCGCTCTTGTCTCGTATAATCAAACAGAGATTGAAAAAGCGTTTTTAGAGGCGGCCTTAAGCTGGGAAGATTATCTTGAGCGTTTCATTAATAACCATTTTGATGAAGAAAATTCAGCGACCTTGCTCGCGCGCTACCAACGAGCTTTTCCTTTAGCGTATGTGGAAACTTTCAAGCCCGAGCAAGCAATAAAAGATATTGGCTACATAGAGCGTATTTCAGATACTCATGTCATCGACATGTACTTATACAAAGAAAAGAATAACAAACCTCTAAAAGTTAAGATTTTTCATGCTCGTCATTCTCTTTCATTGTCTACATTGTTGCCTATTCTAAAAAATCTGGGCCTTCAGGTTATTGGTGAAACCTCCTACTCTCTAGAAAGGGATGGTTTCCGAGTTTGGATACATGATTTTGAAGTCGATTCTAAGGGCATTGAAAATTGGAAAATGAATCATGCTAACTTAGTGCAAGCCTTCCGACATATTTGGAAGGAGACTGTTGAAAATGATACTTTGTATCAACTGATTTTAAAGGTCGGATTAAATGTTCGACAAGTTACATTGATTCGAGCTTATTTAAAATTTTTGAGACAAGTTCAGGTACCTTATTCTCTTCTATATTTAGAAGAAACGATGACAAATTATGCCGAATTAACTCGACATTTTGTTGATTTATTTGAGTTACGTTTTTCTTTGAAATCTTCAAATGATAGAGATAGTGAGGTGTCCCACCTCCTTAAGGATATTCATTTTCTTTTAGAAAAAGTTGATCGACTAGATCACGATAAAATTTTACGTCGTGTTTTGAATGCAATTGAAGCGACAGTTCGAACAAACTATTTTCAAATAACTAAAGAAGAAAGTTTGAGGGAAGATTATCTTAAACCCTACCTTTCGTTCAAATTTGATTGTCGAGATCTAGAAGATTTGCCGCATCCGAGTCCTTTATATGAAATTTTTGTGTATTCTCCGAGAACAGAAGCGGTTCATTTGCGAGGTGCTAAAGTTGCACGGGGAGGAATTCGATGGTCCGATAGACTCGAAGATTTTCGGACAGAAATATTAGGGCTAATGAAAGCACAAACTGTCAAAAATGCCGTTATTGTTCCTTTGGGGTCAAAAGGCGGTTTTGTCGTTAAAAGAAGGGATAAATTTCCAGATCCAGCACAATTGAAGGAAGAAGTCGTAGCCTGTTATCAAATGATGATGAGAGGCATGCTCGATATTACGGATAATTTGAGCAATGGAAAAATTGTTCACCCGAATCAAGTTATTTGCCATGACGATGACGATCCTTATTTGGTGGTTGCCGCAGATAAGGGTACGGCAGAATTTTCTGATATTGCAAATGCCATTTCCGCAGAGTATCAGTTTTGGTTGGATGATGCTTTTGCTTCAGGTGGTTCGGATGGCTATGATCACAAGAAAATGGGAATTACAGCTCGAGGGGTTTGGGAATCAGTTAAACGTCATTTTCGGGAACTTAAACTGGATAGCCAAATATCGCCCTTTACCGTTGTAGGTGTGGGAGATATGAAAGGAGATGTCTTTGGAAATGGTATGCTCCAGTCAACGAATATACGCCTGCTTGCGGCTTTTAATCATCAGCAAATATTTTTGGATCCAGATCCGGACGTTGAGGTAAGTTTCAAAGAAAGAAATCGTTTGTTTGAAATGTCACATTCAAGTTGGAAAGATTATAATCCTTCTTTTATTTCAAAAGGTGGGGGAGTGTTTGAACGATCAGCTAAATCTATTCGACTTTCGCCTGAGTGTCGCAAAGCATTTGGTATTTCTCATGCAGAATTGAGTCCCGATGAATTGATTAAAATCTTACTTTGTTTGCCTGTTGACCTCTTATATTTTGGTGGGATAGGGACCTTCATTAAATCAACAGGAGAAACTCATTCCGATGTGGGAGATAGAGCAAATAACGATGTACGTGTCGATGCAAAATCTGTGCGGGCAAAAATCATTGGAGAAGGGGCAAATCTCGGGATGACTCAACGTGCCCGCATTGAATATGCCCTAAAAGGGGGCCACCTTAACACAGATGCAATTGATAATTCTGCCGGGGTTGACTGCTCAGACCATGAGGTAAATTTAAAAATTCTTTTTAATATACTTGGGAATTCTATCTCTCGTATGGAGCGTAATGCCCTACTAAAAGAAATGACTAATGATGTAGCACATTTGGTTTTAGCAGACAATTATCGTCAAACACAAATTTTAACCGTTATGGAAGCAGCGAAATCAAATGATATAAATGCCTATCAATCCTTAATAAGGAATTTAGAAACTGAAAATCACCTCGACCGGCTTTTAGAAGCTTTGCCAGATGATGAAACATTGGAGCAGCGCCGTGCACGTAATCAAGGCATGACAAGACCAGAGCTATCTGTCTTGCTTGCATACTCCAAAAATGCCTTATATGAAAAAATTTTGGGATCAGCACTGCCTGACGGGATCAACAATCGATCATGGTATTATGAATATTTTCCCGACATTGTTCAAAAGCGTTTTAGAGGGGGTATGAATGCTCATCCTCTGCGTCGCGAAATCACAGCAACGATTCTAACAAATGAAGTTGTAAATCGTGTAGGGCCCGCTTTTATCTATGGTCTTGCTCAAACTTGTGGCATAACGCATATTGAGGTTGTGAAAGCCTTTCTATTGGCTTGTCAGGTTTTAGAACTTAAAAGCTTGTGGGAGCAAATTGATGCTCTTGATTCATTCATTATAGCAGATGTTCAAACCCAAATTCTTCTTGAAACCAATCAATCATTAGAACAAGTTATTCTATGGTTCCTACGGCACCCTGATATAAAGCACACTAATTTTACCAGTTTTAACACTCTTTTGTCTCAAGGGTCTTCCTATCTACAAGGTGATCAGCACCACATTTTTAATTTGAGAAACCAAGGGTTTCTCCATATAGGAATACCTGCCAATACAGCTCATACATTTGCGATGATTCCTTTTTTTCCGGGTTTACTAGACATCATGTTTTTAGGAAAGAAATATCCCAAGATTGAAAATATTGCACAGACATATTTTGGATTGCGGTCAAAAATTGGGATAGATTGGTTGATGTTGCAAGCTGAACAATTTCATGCAGACTCTGAATGGCAAAGAAGTGCGCGAACAATCTTAATTGATGATTTAGCGCAAATTCAAGTTAAATTGACGACTCGGGTCATTCTTGAAAATAAAAATAGCGATTTAGAAGTGTGGCTTAAAAAGAATAGTGACATCATTCATCACATACGGCCCATAATTGCTAGTATTAAAAGTTCGGGTCACTCTGATTTGGGCATGTTAAGCTATGCTATGCGTCAGCTTGAGCGGCTATTTTAATATTAACTATCCTTTCGAGCTATCAGGGATAAACGGCTCTTTCCATAGTTATGATTGACAACATAACGTTGTAATAAAATCATTATAATCACGTAGATAGATGAATAAAAAAAAGGATAGGCTGGAACGTCCTTTACCTGAGGAAACCACGACTCTAGATAGAAAAATATTTCCGAAAGAATCATGGCTCTCCAATGATATGCCCAGCTTATGTAAAGAAGAGTTGGCCAATATTTGGGGGTATCTAATGCTAAATTTGGCAGAAGACAAAGCTTAAAGTCGCTATATTTTTTTCCAATGATAAGATGAAAGAGTAAGCACTGGATAAAGTAAAAGCCAATGAAGAATTCTATTCGGATGACTAGAGGCGATTGGTATGGAAATTTTTCCAGAGAATAAAAGCTTTCAAGGTCTTGTATTTCCCCTGAAGCTACTATAACAAAGAATATCAAAAAGAAAGGAAAAAAGAACAGCATCGTTCGCCAAAATTGTGACCAATATAGTTTGGTGAGTCGCCAAAAAGTAGGCATAACTTCTTGAGAAAGAATTTCTTGCTGGGACATCAGTTTGCTCGCAAGGGTTTAAGATGAATGTTACGGATTAGTTGTTGTAGCATAGCCTCATTCTGTCCTCCAGAATTTTTTGATGTTTTTGACTCATCTTATTTTAGAAGTACTTCTCAACGCTCGGCTGAATAAAAGTAAGATTTGTACATGTATTAAATGGCCTAAAAACTTGGCTCTTAATCTTGACAGAGACCTTTTGCCCTCGTACGCTACAGTTAGGCTTATCAATTTTTAGGTAAATTATTTGTAATGTCATCTCCTTCTCGAACACCTCCTTATTCCCGGCCTCTTTCCCCTCACCTTCAAGTCTACCGTTTTCAATTGACGTCCGTATTATCCATTATGCATCGAGTTACGGGATTGGGCTTAACAATTGGAACCATAGCTTTTGTTGCATGGTTAGGAGCTATTGCGATGGGTCCTAAAACTTATTTACTTATTTCGGGGTGGTATTCAAGTCCTCTTGGTATAGCAGCGATGCTGGGTTGGGCTTTTTGCTTTTATTTTCACTTAGCAAATGGAGTGCGTCATCTTTTTTGGGATGTTGGATGGGGATTTGCACTTAAAGACGTTTACCGAAGTGGCTGGTTGGTAATTGGATTCGCTATGGGGTTAACACTGCTGACATTTTGGTGGGTGATATAGGTATGGAAACAGATTTTCAAGTATCATCAGAAAGAATGAAATCTCAAAAATTGGATTACCACACTACCCGCCAGTGGAAGGGCCAACGTATTTCGGCTTTATCGTTAATTTTTTTAGGAATATGGTTTATAGTTGAAGTTTTGAGACACGCTCAAGAGGATTACTCTGTAGTCTTAGCTTGGGCGGGGAATCCCTGGATAGGGATCGCATTAGCGTCCTTAATAGGTATGGTTTTCTATCATAGTGCGTTAGGGCTTCAGGTTGTCGTTGAAGATTATGTACGCAATTCTAATTTACAAAAAATATTGATATCCCAAGTGAAAATTTTAAGCATCATTATGACCATTTTATCTTGGGTCTTTATCATTCGCATTGCAATGATTGCTAACGAATAGGAAATCAATTATGTCCAATGAATATACAATTATTGACCATCAATATGATGTTGTCGTTGTTGGGGCAGGTGGGGCTGGATTGCGGGCTACTTTGGGGATGTCTGCAGCTGGATTAAAGACAGCTTGCGTAACAAAAGTATTCCCAACCCGTAGTCATACGGTTGCCGCCCAAGGTGGCATTGGTGCCGCTTTAAATAACATGAGTGATGGAGATGATTGGAAATATCATTTTTATGATACGATCAAAGGATCTGATTGGTTGGGTGATCAAGATGCCATTGCGTATATGTGTAAAAATGCCATTCCTGCGGTTATTGAATTAGAACATTTGGGCGTACCATTCTCTCGAACGCACGAAGGGAAAATTTACCAGCGACCTTTCGGTGGGCATACTATTCGCCAAGGGGAATCTATGGCAAAGCGTGCTTGTGCCGCTGCAGACCGTACGGGACATGCAATATTGCATACGCTTTATCAACAATGTTTAAAACATAATGCTGAGTTTTTTATAGAGTATTTTGCCCTTGATCTCTTGATGGATGAAAATGGGGCGTGTCGGGGAATTATTGCCTGGTGCTTAGATGATGGTACACTTCATCGATTTCAGGCCCACCAAGTAGTCATTGCAACGGGGGGATATGGACGGACATTTTTCTCTTGTACGTCAGCCCATACCTGTACGGGTGATGGGAATGGGATGATTCTTCGAGCAGGTTTGCCCTTACAAGATATGGAATTTATTCAATTTCATCCTACAGGAATTTATGGCGCAGGGTGTCTCATTTCAGAAGGAGCGCGGGGAGAAGGAGGCTATTTGACCAATAGCAGCGGGGAAAGATTTATGGAAAAGTACGCGCCTCATGCTAAGGATTTGGCTTCACGCGACGTTGCCAGTCGTGCAGTCACAATGGAAATTTTGGAAGGTCGTGGTGTTGGGGAACATAAAGATCATGTCTATTTACATTTAGAACATTTAGACCCCAAAATTTTAGCAGAACGTCTACCAGGTATATCGGAAACAGCGAAAATTTTTGCGGGTGTAGATGTTACCAAAGATCCCATACCCGTATTGCCGACAGTGCATTATAACATGGGAGGCATTCCAACCAATCTTTTTGGGGAAGTTATTTCTTCAGCGACAGAAGATGTTGTTCCAGGTTTGATGGCGATTGGAGAAGCGGCTTGTGTTTCCGTCCATGGGGCTAATCGTTTGGGGACAAATTCTTTGCTTGATTTGATTGTATTTGGTCGTGCTGCGGCTCATCGTGCAGCTGAAATTATTCGTCCCAATACGCCTCATAAACCTCTAAAAACGAATGATGGAGAACATGCTGTATTCCGACTTGATCGATTACGTCAAGCGAGTGGCAAAAGAAAAGTTGCAGAAATTCGTGTTGATATGCAGCGAACGATGCAAACTCACTGCGGTGTGTTTCGAAATCAGCAGCATTTAAGTGAGGGTCAAAAAAAGATGGCTCACGTTGTTGAGTCTTTTAAAGATGTTCGGGTTAGCGATCGTTCAATGATTTGGAATACGGATTTAGTAGAAGCCTTGGAGCTTGAAAATTTATTACAACAATCTACAGTAACTTTAGCTTCTGCACTTAATCGTGATGAAAGTCGGGGCGCTCACGCGCGTGAAGATTTTCCAGACCGAGATGATAAAAAGTGGTTAAAACATACTTTATCGTGGTTAAATGGTAAGAATGTGCAATTGGACACTCGTCCTGTTCACCTTTTAACTTTATCTGATGAGGTTGCGCCTGTCCCCCCTAAACCCCGTGTTTATTAACAGGAGATAAGTTATGGTTCAGATTCGTTTGCCAGAGAATTCTCGGATAAAAGCGGGAAAGTTTTATAAGGCTGATCAACCCTCTTCAACTCTTAAAACATTTCAAATTTATCGATGGAATCCTGATAACCCAGATAATCCAACTTATGATTCCTTTGAGATTGATTTGGCCAGTTGCGGTACGATGGTGTTGGATGCACTGATCAAAATAAAAGATGAAAAGGATAGCTCGCTTGCCTTTCGTCGGTCGTGTCGGGAGGGAATTTGTGGGAGTTGTTCCATGAATATCGATGGCACAAATACTCTTGCTTGCATTAAACCTATTGCCGAAATAAAAGGAACTGTGCGCATTACCCCTTTGCCGCATATGCCTGTCGTAAAAGATTTGGTGGCAGATTTGAATCAAGCTTATGTCCAATACGCGGCTTCTAAGCCTTGGTTGCAGAGTGAGAGTGCGGTACCGGAACGTGAGCGATTACAAAGTGAAGAAGATCGGGCGAAATTAGATGGGTTGTGGGAGTGTGTTTTATGTTTTTGCTGTTCGACAAGTTGTCCAAGTTATTGGTGGAATGGTGATCGCTTTTTAGGTCCTGCAACTTTGCTTCAATCCTATCGCTGGATTATTGATAGTCGAGATGAGAGTACAAAAGAGCGGTTAGATGAATTAGAGGACCCTTTTAAATTATATCGTTGTCATACGATTATGAATTGCACAAATACTTGCCCGAAGGGACTAAATCCTGCAAAAGCCATTGGAGAAATTAAGAAAAAACTAGCCGATCGATGAATAATAGGGTTTATTTTTAAGAAAAAAATTTAATATTATGGCTTTTATCTGCTGTATTAATGAATAATAATTTCTTTATTGTTTAATACAATAATTGTATTTGAGATTAACTAATCTTTAACGCATGTTCTGTATACTCTAAATTATGCGCAAATTGTTGCGCTCATTTAAAAGGAGCTAGAATAATGCCAAATCAAAATACTTCCCGCAAAAGTGGGACAAATACAAAAACATCAGCAAAAACGAAAACACCAAGTAAGAAACCTACAACGGGAAGCAAGTCCGGTACAGGTAACAAAAAAGTTTCTAAGACCACACAAAAAGCTTATCAAGGTAAAATTATTCGCCAATCTTTTCAAGCACAAGACATCAAAAGTCTTGTTAAGAATCAAGGAAGAGCAAAAGTTGGTGGACAAGAATGGGCTTTGAAAGCTCCGTCTTGGAATGATGTGGCTCTTCAGTCCATCATCAGCGATCCAAAATTCACTGTAAAAGCTTCAAGCAAGCCTTGCACAGACGGTAAGTTAACCCTGGAACTTCGTGGGAATGGGAAAACACTAAATGTGACCGTAGGTTGCTAATAATTCTTTATTATTTGAAGCAATTACTTTTAATAAGGGGACAGGAGATTTATAATCACCTGTCCTCTTTTTAAAACAAATAACTTAATTTTAGAGCTAAACGCCATTCTACAGGCTTGTAATGAAATGCGCGAGGTGGGTTAGATCTTGCCTTAAATCTTTTAAAGAAGGGTGCAGATGCCTCTAAGCCCACTAATAAATGGGGTGCAACTTTATATGTAGCTCCAACACCAACCATTATGGCTTTAAAAATATGATTTAGCTTTTGTTTGGGGAGTAGCGGAGGTGAAATCCCTGGTGAAGCCAGGAAATTATATGTAAATTCATATCGTGCTGATTCAAGGCCTGCACTTAGGTATGCCATAACTTTAGGGTTGAACATCATTCCCGCTGTTAGGACATATCCCACACTTCGGTTATGTTTAACGGATACACTTCCTTCGGGACTACCATTCAGAAGTTTTAGGCTAAGATTAGGATTTGCTTGAGGCAGAAATCCGTATATTTCTGCACCAAGAACAATTTTAGATGGCCCTAATTCGAATAAATAGCCTGCGCTTGCACCAAATAAAGAACTTATCACCCCCAGCCTTGCTACGGCGTCATTGCTAGGGGAGCCGGGTCCTCCAGTATACCAATGCCTTCCTTTTAGATATTGAAGACCAAAAATTCCGGAAACTCGAAATCCTCCAAATGCTGCTTGAGTGGGTTGTGTTGCT
Source organism: Alphaproteobacteria bacterium (assembly GCA_016870095.1). Taxonomy (NCBI): domain Bacteria; kingdom Pseudomonadati; phylum Pseudomonadota; class Alphaproteobacteria; species Alphaproteobacteria bacterium. The sequence goes on from VGCI01000004.1 coordinate 155,376, forward strand.
ATTAGTAATCCGAAAAGTATCAGTCCTATTATTCTGAGTTTCATTATGTCATCCTCTTTTTATCGCAATTTTTATTAAAATACGCGATATACACATGGAGGGGAAGGGGAAATATATAAATTTAAGTTAATTCGTTCTTTGAATTTAAGCAGTGATGCAACCATGAGGCTGTTAATTTCTCAAGCAGAGCATTTTGGACTAATCGATCAGACAGACATTTAAAATCGACGTGATCAAGGATTTGATCCTGATTGGCACATGAATAAACGATGGATTCCTCGCCAGTGACAGGGTCTATATGACGCTGGAGACATTGAGCGCAAATTTCTTTCATCATACATTGCATGGGGGAATTAATACTTCCAATAGCTAAATGCTGGGGATTTAAAAATGATTTCAGCTCATTATGCCGTGCTGCAGCAACAGCTGCCATCATTCTATCTGACCCAATAACGACCATTCGTTGAATGGCAGACAAATGAATAGAAGGTGGTCCCAATTGCTCTCGGCCATAGGCAGCAATGGCCTCAATAATATTGCCAACATAATAATGATCATGAGGTCGAGTTGGTTGAAATCCTGGTTCCTCGTCACAAGCCCAAATCACGACATCTGCTGCTGCTTCAATTTCAGATACTTTATATCGATCTTCTATTTTTTTATACCCAGCAATATACAAAACCCGGCAGCCTTTAGCTCGCATGGCTTGTCCTATAGAAAATAGGACGGCATTGCCAAGCCCTCCTCCCACAAGCATTACGGTTTCATTTTCGGGAATTTCTGTTGGATGTCCTGTAGGGCCCATGAGGATAACGGGATCTCCAGGTTTTAGGTAAGCGCATAAATTTGAAGATCCGCCCATTTCTAGGACGATAGTGGACAAGAGTCCTTGTTTTCGATCGACTGAGGCGCCCGTTAGAGCTAATCCTTCCATACTCAGTCGTGTACCCTTAACAAGAGGAGCAAGAGATTCATAATTTTGCAGTCGATAGAATTGTCCGGGTTGAAAAGCTTTTGCAGCTAAGGGAGCATGAATAACCACCTCTACAATGGTGGGCGTCAGTCTTTGGACAGATTGTACTGTGGGTCTTAAGGAGAGGTTTAAGGAATCTAACAGAGAAAATCCCGAAATTTGTGAAGCCTTAGATTTTCGTAAAATACTACTAATTATCGGATAGCCTTGTTTTGCACTTCCCATGGCCTTTACAACATTTCCTGCAAAAGAAGGATGCATATCTCCGAAAAAGCTCATGGCCTTTTTGTCTTCACGCATGTGCATTAATACTTGGGGGATCTTCGGCTTTGCGAGACGCTCGGGTTCAACGGGGAAACCGTTTTGGTCAATAGCTTGGAACATATGACCATTTAGAGTGATATGCTCTGGTTCATCATAGGTTAGGTTAATATTTGGCTTAGTTCCTGCAGCTACTAAAATTGCTCGAGCCAAAAGAGTTGTATTTTTATCGTTATGACGCACAACGAGTCCGGCACAATGTCCTTTATCATCTATCTCAACGGCTTCGGGTGTGACCTCGTCCAAAATGGAGATTCCCTCTTCCAGGGCCTTAGCAACTTCTTCGTGATTGAGCGTATAGCTTGGGGCTTGAATAAGAGATTTTCGATAAGCAACTGTTACCCCTCCCCAGCCTTTCATCAATTTGGGGAAGTTTGGCGGGCGCCCTTCTGCTTGAGCTTGACGACGTTCTTCTTGAAAAGCATTCGCATGTTCTAAAAACTCCGTTGCAATCTCATGATCTTGAAGTCCCCAAGAGCTTTGAATAGATTCTTTCCCATAAGCATTTACCAATTCTAGATATTGCTTTGCAAACTTTTCTACCTGCAAGGGATAATAAGCCATAGCTTCTGTGGCTGTATCAATAGCTGTTAGTCCCCCTCCTATGACGATAACTGGCATCCGCAGTTGCAAATTCGCAAGTGAAGATTCTTTAGCCGCTCCTGTTAATTGTAGGGCCATAAGAAAATCACTGGCCTGCCGCACACCAGGAGCTAAACTATTTTTCATGGGTATGAGTGTTGGGCTACCGGCACCCATGCACAAAGCTATGTGGTCAAACCCCATGTCAAAAGCTTGATCAATTGTTAATGTTCCTCCAAAACGAACGCCACCAAAAAGTCCAAAATTTAGTCGGCGTTCGAGAACAATGCGTATGAGTTTGAGGAAATTTTTGTTCCACCGGACTGTAATGCCATACTCAGCAACCCCTCCGAATCCCCCATTCACTCGCGTGTGCAAATCTTCCTCAATTTCTTGAAAAGATTTGATAGGCCGAAAGGAAACACGACTTCCCGTAGAATCTGTCCCAGAAAGTTCCAAAGGGAGGGGTTCAATTTTTAATCCATCAATTCCCACAACTGTATGACCGTCGTTTAAAAGATGATGAGCGAGGGTAAATCCTGCGGGGCCCATGCCAACTATTAAAACCTTGTACCCAGAATCAGGTAAAAGAATAGGGCGGCGGAAGTTGAGGGGATTCCAACGTGTCAACAGGCTATAAATTTCAACCCCCCAGGGTAAAGATAAAATATCTTTTAAAATTTGAGTTTCTACGCCAGGTATGTTCACGGGGTCTTGTTTTTGATAGATACATGCTTTCATGCAGTCATTACAAATTCTATGGCCTGTTGCAGGCACCATAGGATTATCAATCATAATAATTGACAAGGCTGCTAAGGATAAGCCCTGACTCTTAACTTCATTCATTTCAGAAATTTTTTGTTCCAAAGGGCACCCAATAAGGGTGGTGCCAAAACTATTCTTTTGGAACCGGTTCGTGTCTATATCTGTATTTTTGGGTTTCAATCCCTTGGAACAAGAGTCCTTATTTTGGTGATGACACCAAATACAATAGTTGGCTTGATGTAAAGCAGATTCAAGATTTAGGCCGGGATCTGTCAAAGAAAAACCTTCACGAGATCGTTGCTTGTGGTGTGGTAATTCCCATGCACCTTGGGTGCCTGATGATTCTACAGGGATGAGATGGTGAGAATCTAGCTTATGAGGTATAGCAAACAATATCTGGCCACTATGTTGTTTTTGCCCGAGTTTTGTTTGAGCTCCCCAAGCTACATAGCGAGTGGCTAAGTCTAGTTCAGATTGATAATCTTGAGGATGGCTAAGCCAATCTAGAATTTTTGCAGCAAGAGCCTGTTGGTCATCCGTGTTTACAAAAGCATGCAAGCTATGTCGCAGAGCTTCTGCATCAAAGGATTCTGCGGTGTCTTTAGGATATTTTTTTATGGCTATTCTTTGAACGAATTGTCGATTGACCTCTAAAATTAGGCCAAATTTTTGGTGCTCTCGTGTTAGCTGTGCAGCGGCATCTTCATCAAATAAAGCACCAATGAATTGGTTTACGAAAGGTGATAAAGCTAACAATAATGCGCTTTCATCAAAATTATCTTCTTGCCGGGCTAGAAGATATTGAGTGGCTAAATCCCACTGTTGGTGCTGTAAAAATTCCACAAAAGCTTGGTCAAGCTTAATCAGGCCGTCTCGATGGTACAAGTCAGCAAATGTAAGTCCAAAAGGAAGATTTAAGTTTATATTTTGGGTGTTCATCGCATAATTCTTATTAACCTATAAAGATGTTATAGCTGAAAGTATGGCGGTTTTTCTATGTATTTTTCCCACACTAGAGAAAAGATCACTCGTCTTCTTCATTTTCCCTCTTTTTATATTTCTCATTTTGGAGAAAAATATAAGAAGTTCTATATTTTTTAAGGGTCATTCTGTGGGTCGTTCATTTGCTTTCATTCTTCTTGGTGCTTTTGTAACAAACACGGTTACCGTGTTGGGGCAAGTAGGCGTGTCGAATGACGGTTTTCAAACCTATGTTCCGCCGGCTGCGCCTATAAATCGCCCCCCTGTTGTGGCAAAGCGAAAAGATGTCAAAGAGCTTTATCCCACAAAAAAACAAAAAGGTAATGGTTTAGGAGCGCAAGCCCCTAAAAAGCCTATTGATGTGAAAGTGCCCAATAAAAATACGGCAATGGATAAGGCAATAGCCGACGTGCCTGTAGATGATAAGCCCACTGTGCCCGTTAAATTAAGGAGTCTTACGAAGAAAACTATTGTTATCGATGCACGCAGGCTCGATGAGCATACGGTTACAGAAACAATTCGATATATTAAAGAAAATCCTGATGTTCGTCTCAAACTTCAAAATTTAACCATTAACTCGGGTGATGTTGTTAAAATTCTTAAAACCTTTAAGGATGAAAAGATTCTTGATCAATTTAGAGAAATTGGATTTGTTATGTTACCCGGTGGTAATGAAAATCTTATTTTAAATGAAAAGTCATTCATAGAGAAAGTCTTGCCAGATCTGGGATATTTAGAAGGCATAGATTTAAGCTGCTTGGGGATAACGGATAAAGTTTTAGAAGCCATCTCTAAAAAATTACCCCATTTGAAAAGTATTTCGCTCTTTGGTACGGGTGTCACGGATAAAACAATAATGTATTTGGCAAAAAATCTGCCGAATCTAATAAAAATTCATTTGATTAATACAAGTGTAACCTCTCAAAGTATCCCGCTCCTTGTTAAAGAGTTTCCCTATCTCAAATCCTTAGGCATTAGTGGACAACAATTTAAAGATAAGGATTATCTTGCTTTAAAAGAAGGTATTGAGAATATAGTATCTTTTTCTGCAGTTGGGCAGAAGTTTGAGAATATGAAAACGGTAAAAGAGTTGTTAATAAAAATGCCAAGACTTCATACACTTGATTTGTCAGAGTCTAATGTAAATGATGATGTTGCACAGGCAATTTGTCAAACGCCAAAGGGCTTACAAAATTTAAATATATCTGAGACAAAAATTTCCTTTCGGGGAATAAAAGATATTGTGAATAATAAAGATCTTGTGAAATTTAAAATCAATAATATAGAAGGAATTGGAGATACTGAATTAAAGGAAATAATAAAAAAACAACTCCGCTTAAAAGTTTTTCATTTTTCAGGGGCTTATTTTACAAATTCAACACTTGTGACATTATTTCATTCGTTGCGAAAATTAACAGATGTTACTCTTATTCCGGCAAAATTATCTGAATGGAAAATGGATGAAACAATTACAGAGATGATTATTATTAAAAAATCTAAGCTGCAATATCTGCATATCCAGCCTTACAGGTTAAAAGAAGATTTAAGTCTTAAGCTCAAAAATGCTCTCCCTAAACTACGAATCGAATTTGCACGCTAAAAGTTTTGCTTCTGAATAATTACACCTACCTTTTTAAGCAATACTTCCGATCCCGTTCGTTATATGTAGATACCATTATCAATTTTAATTTTTAAAAAAAGGTAAGGGGGAAGTCAAAGCTTTCAGAATAATTTTCCGATGGGGGTGAAGCGCAGAAGAAGGATCAAAGAGGTGATAATGATGGATATGGTGGTGGTTGCTGTCTAACTTATAAAATTTAAGAGTGCTACTTGTGACGGATGAAATTTGAACCCAAAATTATTGAAAGCTTTCTATTATTTATTTTGGTTTCTAAGAAATATCTGGGAAAAATAATTTAAGATTTGGGGACACAAGGCTTTAGAAAAGGAGGGGACAACACATAGTCGCCCCCTTTAAAAATTTACTTTCCTTTTGCTTTGGACTTTGCCTTAGCTTTTGGCTTTGGCTTTGACGACGTAGATGTTTTTGTCGCTGTTAAACTCTTTGACTTCGCAGGTTTCGCTGTCTTCTTCTTGATAGTTGAAGCGCTTGATTTTGCTTTTGTCGTTTTTGTTAATGAACTTTTTTTCTTAGGAGCCGTTTTTTTAGCGGTCACTAATTTTAACTTTGCTTTTACGGTCTTCTTTTTAGCAGATGAAGCCGTTGCTTTCGCTTTTACAGTTTTTGTCGCTGTAGTGCTTTTTTTAACAGCAACTTTTTTAACAGTGGATTTTTTTGCTGTGGGCTTTGCTTTTTTTACTGTTGAAGACTTTGTTTTCGGTTTTGAAGTTGACGTAACTAATTTTGGTTTCGTTTGAGTTGACATTGTTTGGGCTACCTTTCGATTAGATATTTCAGACTCATTTGGAATGGATTTAAGTAGAGGATTAGTTTTCTTAAGCGAAGATACGCTTACTTTTATTTTAGATTTTTTTGGCTTTGATTTTTGTTTTTGTTTTTGACTTCCCGAACCTATTACATGAAGTTTGGGTTTAGGGGATATAGCTGTGTTTTGCTTATCAGAGAGCACTGGGTTTCTCAAATCAGCGGCTCCCAAAACACTTGCTAAATTTCTTAGAAGGACAGGTAAGTTAGCTTCGATTTTTTCAGCGACAAGTTTCCGCCACAAAAAGCCAAGAGGTCCCGTTACTTTTAAAGTTACGGTTAATCTAATGCCTTGCGGATCTTGATGCATTTCATGAATATCATACATCGTTGCACCAAAGAAACGTGTGCATCCAGTAAATGAATGATCTCGTTTAACATTTATTAATTCGACAGTCATTGATGGTGATCCTTTAGGCTTTAAGATAAAGCTGCTTCCGGATACAAAGGGTTTTTCTAGCTGACAGGATTCTACATTTGGTATCCACTCGTGCCAGTGATTAACGTCTGTCCATCGTTGCCAGACAGCTTCTTTCTTAACGCTTTTAATAACTTTACTGTAAGTACTTGTCCACATAATTGCCTCCAATAACCTTTGACTCTAATAACACTGTAACGAGAGATATAGAATTGATCAATCTGGATTTTCTGCCCTTATAAAAATATTATCTCAAATTTTACAAGCTAATCATTCTCACTTACTATTTATTATTAAGTAATGATTAAAAATTAGTAAATTTTTTGAGGAGGATGAACTTTTTTCTTAAATATCTTAAATTTTTTAAATTTCACATGAATTAAATAACCAATAATTTCACGAAATCTTAAACAGTCGTGCGGTATTTTAAGAAAGCATATAGATTTTTTTAAAGAGCCTCGCGAGTGAATAAAAATTTCATTTTAAAACTTATTTTAATATTAAGTTTGAATTCCTATGTGCATGTTAACGTCAGTTGGGCATTACCTACTAAACAACCTTTGAGTCCAACGACCATAACTCCTTTTCCAGCATTAGGTTCACCCGAAGCATCAGCTCAAGGTGGGCAATCTAAAGCCAAGCTTTCTAAATCGAAAACATATCAAGATGATCAAAAAAAAGAAGTTGATAAAAAGGAAGATGAAAATGACAGGCTAGAAGTTTCTGACTCTGAAAAATCTTCCCCAAAAAAAGAACAAAAAAATGAATCTAATGACGAAACACCTAAAGACGAAGATTCCGACAATAATAATCCCTCAGATGAACCAAAGCCAGAAGAAGAACAGTCAAGTCCGTCATCTGTTGATGTTGCTAAAGTTGCGCCAGGTTCAACTTTTTCTCCCTCTTCTGATGAAAGAGCTGAAATATCAGCTAACAAAGTTTCCGAAAATGCTGGTGAGGCTGTGACATCCTCTGCTGGAGAATCGTCTTCGAAAGGAGGAGCAGCTTCTGACATATCTCCAACACCTATTCCAGCATCCCCTCCCTCTTCTCCCTCTCCTCCCTCTCCTCCCTCCCCTCCCTCTCCTCCCTCTCCCTCGCCATCTGGTGCAGGAGGTGCCGATACTTCTGGTGGAATGGGAGGCGGCATCGGAGGAGGCATGACTGGTGTTGGTGGAATGGGAGGCGGCATCGGAGGA
>VGCI01000005.1:0-42500 GCA_016870095.1 Alphaproteobacteria bacterium
ATGACGAAAGCGAAATTTGAGCGGAATAAGCCGCATTGTAACATAGGAACGATTGGTCACGTTGATCATGGGAAGACATCATTGACAGCCGCGATAACGAAGATATTGGCAGAGAAGGGTCAAGCGAGTTATACAGCGTATGACCAGATTGACAAAGCGCCTGAAGAAAGAGCTCGTGGGATAACGATATCGACGGCGCACGTTGAATATGAGACTGATAATCGTCACTATGCGCACGTTGACTGTCCAGGTCACGCTGACTACGTAAAGAATATGATCACTGGAGCGGCGCAAATGGATGGCGCGATATTGGTTGTATCAGCAGCTGATGGTCCGATGCCCCAAACCCGTGAACATATTTTGTTGGCGCGCCAGGTTGGCGTTCCTGCGTTGGTAGTTTTTATGAATAAGACGGATATGGTAGATGACAGCGAGTTGTTAGACTTGGTTGAGATGGAAATTCGAGATTTGCTAACGTCGTATGGTTATCCTGGGGATGATATTCCGATTATCCGCGGGTCAGCGTTATGTGCTCTTGAAAGCCGAGATCCTGAAAAAGGAGCGGATGCGATTAAGAAGTTGATGGATGCTGTGGATGCATCTATACCGCAACCTGAGCGCCCGAAGGATCGTCCGTTTTTGATGCCGATAGAAGATGTGTTTTCGATATCGGGCCGAGGAACGGTTGTGACGGGTCGCGTTGAGCGTGGCGTTGTGAAGGTTGGTGAAGAAGTTGAGATTGTGGGACTTCATGCGACGACGAAGACGGTTGTTACGGGAGTTGAAATGTTCCGCAAGCTTCTGGATCAAGGAGAAGCTGGTGATAACATTGGAGCCCTATTGCGCGGAACGAAGCGAGAAGAAGTTGAGCGTGGTCAAGTATTGGCAGCGCCTGGTTCTATCAACCCGCATACAGACTTTGAAGCGGAAGCTTACATATTGACGAAAGAAGAAGGGGGCCGCCATACACCGTTTATGACGAACTACCGTCCTCAATTTTACTTCCGTACGACGGATGTGACGGGAATGGTGTATTTGAAAGAGGGAGTTGAGATGGTGATGCCTGGCGATAACATCGCGATGAAGGTAGAATTGATCGCTCCGATTGCGATGGATGAAGGATTACGGTTTGCGATTCGTGAGGGTGGCCGAACTGTTGGGGCCGGTGTGGTCTCAAAAATCTTAAAGTAAAACATTAGGTTTCTCTTGAGAAACCTATAGACAATTAAGGCAGAAGTGCGGTAAAAGAAACAGCTACCTATAAAATGTTAGCTGTTTCCTTGTGATCAAAGAGGTGAAACTATCTCTTGTTTATAAGGTACTTCTATTTGTTTTTGTAGGAGTGTAGCTCAATTGGCTAGAGCGTCGGTCTCCAAAACCGAAGGTTGGGGGTTCGAGACCCTCCACTCCTGCCAAAATTTGAGTGCATTTAAAGTAAATTTTCGAGTAATGGGTGGTAAATGCAAATGAGTGCGGATCGAAAAAAAACTGGAATACAGCAAGCATTTGAATTTATTCCACAAGTTCGTCAAGAGGTTAAAAAAGTTGCTTGGCCGTCACGGCGGGAAACACTCATGACGACAGCATTTGTCTTTGGTTTTGCTGCTATTGCAGCGGTATATTTTATGTTGGTGGATCAAGTCGTTTATCGAGTCGTCCACTCGATCTTGGGATTTGGGAGCTAAGGGAATTTTTGAATGGCTCTGCGTTGGTATGTTGTAAATGTCTATTCTGGTTTTGAGAAAAAAGTAGCTCAAGCCATACAAGAACAGGCAGAAAAAAGTGGTCTTGGTGACCGTTTTGAAGAAATATTAGTTCCTTCAGAAGAAGTGGTTGAGGTTCGTCGTGGGGTAAAGGTAAGTTCTGAAAAGAACTATTTCCCGGGTTACGTCCTTGTGAAAATGGAATTGACAGACGAAACTTGGCATTTGGTAAGAAATATCCCAAAGGTCTCAGGATTCCTGGGTGGCAAAGGAAAACCTTCGCCAATATCTGAAGCCGAAGTTAGCCGTATTTTGCGTCAAGTTCAGGATTCAATTGAGAAGCCTCGTCATTCTGTCATCTTCGAAATTGGAGAACAGGTGCGGGTTAGTGATGGTCCCTTTACATCATTTGCTGGTGTTGTGGAAGAAGTTGATGCAGAAAAAGCACGTCTTAAAGTTTCTGTTATGATTTTTGGTCGACCCACACCTGTAGAGTTGGAGTTTGGTCAAGTGGAAAAAGCTTGATAAGTATCAAGCTTTTGTGCGTTTATGTTAGATTTAAGAAATAATGGTGTTGTCAGTTACTATTGAAAACATAATTTATTTTCATAACTTTATTGAATGCGAACAAGCATTTTATGAAGTGAAAGGCTAAGAATTGCACGTAAAAGAAAAGAGAATATGTGGGAGCTTCAGCCAAGAAGCGTACCACAGACTCAAAAATTTGAGAAAATGACAGGTTCAAGTAATTGTGACTTGAGCAAAATATTGAGGAATGAAAAATGGCAAAGAAAATTGAGGGATACATTAAGTTACAAGTCCCGGCTGGAAAAGCCAACCCATCACCGCCAATTGGTCCTGCTCTTGGACAACGTGGTTTAAACATTATGGAGTTTTGTAAAGCGTTTAACGCGCAAACACAAAGCATGGATCCTGGTACGCCTATTCCCGTAGTTATTACGGTTTATGCAGATCGTACTTTTTCATTTATTATGAAAACGCCTCCTAATACCTATTGGCTTAAAAAAGCCGCTAAGATTGAGAAGGGGACAAAGACCGCAGGTCTTGAGAAAGTCGGTTCTGTAACAATGGCTCAAGTGCGGGAAATTGCGGAGAAAAAATTTCAAGATTTGAACGCTCACGATATAGATGCGGCTTGCCAGATGATTATTGGATCTGCTCGCTCTATGGGCTTGGAAGTGGTGGAGTAGATTTAAATGGTACACGTTGGAAAAAGACTGAAAAAAGCCCATGAAACAGTTCAGCCGGAAAAAGTATATCTTATTGAAGAAGCCGTAAAGCTCGTTAAGGCTAACGCGACAGCCAAATTTGATGAAACTGTCGAAATTGCAATCAATTTGAATATCGATTCTCGCAAATCAGACCAAAATGTTCGCGGTGTGGTTCAATTGCCGAACGGAACCGGTAAAAACTATCGTGTTGCTGTTTTTGCAAAAGGCCCTAAGGCTGATGAAGCTAAAAAGGCGGGTGCAGATATTATTGGTGCTGAAGATCTCATGGAAAGAATTCAAAATGGCGACATGCCATTTGAAAGATGTATTGCAACACCTGACATGATGGGGCTTGTTGGCCGCGTGGGTAAAATTTTAGGCCCTCGTGGACTGATGCCTAACCCAAAATTAGGGACTGTAACGATGGATGTTGCTCAAGCGGTCGCTGCTGTTAAAGGCGGGCAAGTTGAGTATCGCGCAGAAAAAGGCGGTGTCATTCACAGTGGCATCGGAAAAGCAAGCTTTCAAGAAAAAGCTTTAATAGAAAATATTGCAGCTTATATCGATGCTGTGCAGAAAGCCCGTCCAACAGGTATTAAAGGCTCTTTTATAAAGAAAATGACCTTGACCTCTACTATGGGCGTTGGTGTGCGATTTGAAATTCAAGCCTAAATAACAAAGAGGCCCGTGCGAAACAATTAGTTTTTTATGATTTAGAGTTAAGAAAAAAGATTCCTTAGAATCTTTTCAAAAGTTGAGGGTGACAATGGTCTAGGCCATTTTGCCTCTCTATTGACACGGTAACATTAATGCCGTGTCAGCCTGGTCCGAGACTGTGGGTCCTTTTATGGCAACATAAAAGTTTAATGGGTAACCGCCTGCATGAGACAGAAGGGAGAGACGTTTTGGCTCCTTCTGGGACAGAATCCAAAAATCACAGATTTTCTGTGGTTTTATTAAAGAAAACGCGGGAGGGATAAATCTTTTCCGTGAGTTTAACTGTTAGGGAGTGAAAAATGGACCGTTTAGGAAAAGAAGAACTGGTCTCACAAATGCGAGAATCTCTGCAAAAGGCGTCCAGCGTTATCGTTGCACATCAAACAGGATTAACAGTAGCTGAGGCAACTCAACTACGTCGCAATATGCGTGGGGCAGGAGCTGAATTCAAGGTTTTAAAAAACACTCTTGCACAAATTGCCGTTAAAGGAACAAACCTGGAATCATTAAATCAATATTTCCAGGGGCCAACTGCATTAGGATACTCTCAAGATCCTGTTGCTGCGGCTAAAGTCTTGTCTAAGTTCGCAGATACGAACGATAAGTTATCAATTGTAGGCGGATACTTAGATGGTCAAGTTCTGGATGCTCAGGCAGTCAAGTATTTGGCAAACTTGCCATCCTTGGATGAATTGCGCAGTAAAATTATTGCTGTCATATCTACGCCTGCAACTAAATTGGCAGTTTTGGCAAAAGAACCTGCAAGACGTGTTGCTTGTGTATTAGCCGCACGGAGTTAAATAGAACCTTAGAATCGTAAGCATTAATATTTTTAAGTTTAAGGAGTTAAAAAATGTCAAATCTCGATAAAATCGTAGAAGATCTATCCAAGCTAACCGTTTTGGAAGCTGCAACTCTATCAAAAATGCTAGAAGAAAGCTGGGGCGTTAGCGCTGCAGCTCCTGTAGCTGCAGTTGCTGCGGTTGCTGGTGGCGGTGGTGAAGCTGCTGAAGCGCAAACTGAATTTACAGTTATGTTGATGGATGCAGGTGCCAACAAAATTAATACAATTAAGGAAGTTCGTGCCATAACAGGCCTTGGCTTAACAGAGTCAAAAACTTTGGTTGAAAGTGCACCCAAGGCTGTTAAAGAAGGCGTTTCCAAAGAACAAGCTGAAAAGTTTAAAAAGCAATTGGAAGACGCAGGCGCAAAAGTCGACATTAAATAAGCGATTATTTAATAAAAAAATTGTGCGGGAAGAGTTTAATGCTCTTCCTGCATAATTCTATTTAAAAAACAATTGATGTATTGCAGCTAAGTATATATTGTTTGGCTCAATAGATGAGTTGTTTTAGGTTGGGTGCTCAATAATTCAAGAAGCACGCCGAAAACTTGGTTTAAGCATCGTCAAAATTGAAAGAGGACATCTATGGTAAGATCTTTCACTGGTCGGAAAAGATTTCGTAAAAATTTTGGTCGGATTGTTGAAGTGGCACCTATGCCCAATCTGATTGCGCTTCAAAAGTCTTCCTATGAAAACTTTCTGCAAATGCATGTACCACAAAATAAGCGTGAAAACATGGGGTTGCACGAGGTTTTCCGTTCTACATTCCCTATTAAAGATTTTGCTGCAAAATCTCAATTAGAATATTTCAAATACGAGCTTGAAAAGCCAAAATATGATGAAGATGAATGTCGTCAAAGAGGTCTGACATATGCTGCGCCTCTCAAAGTCACCCTACGACTCATAGTCTGGGAAACGGATGAAGATACAGGCGCCCGTTCTATTCGTGATATCAAAGAGCAAGATGTCTACATGGGCGATATGCCCCTGATGACAGATAGTGGTACTTTTATTGTCAATGGTATTGAACGTGTTATCGTTTCTCAAATGCACCGCAGTCCGGGTGTGTTTTTTGATCACGACAAAGGAAAAGCTCACTCATCAGGAAAATATTTGTTTGCTGCACGCGTTGTACCTTACCGTGGTTCTTGGCTTGATTTTGAATTTGATCCAAAAGATTTGATGCATGTTCGTGTTGATCGACGACGTAAAGTTCCGGTCACCGTGTTCTTAATGGCATTGGACAGTGCGGAAACCGAGAAGTACCGCGAAGAATATGCGGCTAAAGAAGAACCCCTTCCTGCCCACCTCATTTCTGGAATGTCAAAAGAAGAAATTTTGAATTATTTCTACGAAATTATACCTTATAAAAAGAATAAAAAAGTCTGGCAAACCCCTTTTGATGCTAATCGTTGGAAGGGCATCAAGTTGACTCGTGATTTAATTGATGCAAAGACAGGTAAGGTTGTTGCAGAAGCTGGAACAAAACTTACCCCAAGATTGGTTAAGAAATTTGCAACAGATGGTTTGACCGAAGTCCAGGCTGAATCCGAAGACTTAATTGGCCGATATATCTCCAAAGAATATGTGAATGAAGATACAGGTGAAATTTATATTGAAGCCGGTGAAGAAATTACAGAAGAAACATTGGTCATTCTCAATGATCTGAAAGTAAAAGATGTTTCTGTCCTCCATATCGACCATGTTAATGTTGGTCCCTATTTATTAAATACTTTAAATGCTGATCGTAGCAATAACAGAGAAGATGCCCTCTTGGAGCTTTATCGTGTTATGCGCCCTGGCGAGCCACCCACCTTGGATGGGGCTGAAAATCTATTTAAAGGTTTGTTCTTTGATGCAGAGCGTTACGATTTATCCGCGGTTGGACGTGTAAAAATGAATGCACGTCTTGGATTAAAAACTGTAGATACTTTAAGAACTTTGCGTAAGGAAGACATTCTCGTTATTTTGAAGACGCTGTTAGAGCTTAAAGATGGGCGCGGTGAAATTGATGACATTGATAACCTGGGTAATCGTCGTGTACGTTCCGTTGGTGAATTGTTAGAAAATCAATATCGTCTCGGCTTATCACGTATGGAACGTGCTATTCGTGATCGCATGAGTACCGTTGATATCGATACAGTCATGCCTCATGATCTTATTAATGCCAAACCTGCAGCCGCCGTTGTCCGTGAGTTTTTTGGATCTTCTCAATTGTCACAATTCATGGACCAAACAAATCCTCTTTCCGAAATTACCCATAAGCGCCGTTTATCAGCATTGGGACCAGGTGGTTTATCACGCGAGCGGGCAGGCTTTGAAGTTCGAGACGTGCACCCAACCCATTATGGTCGTATTTGTCCTATTGAAACACCTGAAGGTCCAAATATCGGGCTTATCAATTCATTAGCCACTTATGCACGCGTTAACCAATATGGCTTTATTGAAAGTCCTTACCGTAAGGTTTCTAACGGAAAAGTTTCTAAAGATGTTGTGTATTTGACAGCTATGGAAGAAGGCCGATACACAATCGCGCAAGCTAACATTGAAATGGGTGCTGATGGTACGATTAAGGATGAATATGTTACCTGTCGTCGTGCGGGTGAATTGAGCATTGTTCACAAAGACGAAGTTGGATTAATTGACGTGTCCCCTAAGCAATTGGTGTCTGTTGCCGCGTCCTTGATTCCTTTCCTGGAAAATGACGATGCAAACAGAGCCTTAATGGGATCTAACATGCAACGACAAGCTGTGCCCCTTATTCGTGCGGAAGCTCCTCTTGTTGGAACCGGCATGGAGCATATTGTTGCACGGGACTCTGGCTCAAGTGTCATTGCCAAACGATCGGGTGTTATAGATTCTGTAGATGGATTACGTATCGTTTTAAGAGTTACAGAAAAAGAAGACATTAAAGATTCCGCAGCGGGTGTTGATATCTATAATTTACAAAAGTATCAACGCTCAAATATGAGTACCTGTATTAATCAGCGTCCTCTTGTGAAAAAAGGCGACATCGTTAAAAAAGGCGATATTATTGCAGACGGACCTGCCACTGAACTTGGTGAGTTGGCTCTTGGGCAGAATGTTTTGGTCGGATTTATGTCATGGCAAGGTTATAACTTTGAAGACTCCATTCTTCTCTCACAACGAATAGCTCAGGATGACATCTTTACATCTATTCATATTGAAGAATTTGAAGCGATGAGTCGAGACACGAAGTTGGGCAATGAAGAAATTACGCGTGATATTCCCAATGTCGGTGAAGAAGGTCTAAAAAATCTCGATGAAGCTGGCATTGTGTATATTGGTGCAGAAGTCAATCCAGGTGACATATTGGTTGGTAAAGTAACGCCAAAAGGTGAAGTTCCGATGACACCTGAAGAAAAACTTCTTCGGGCAATCTTTGGTGAAAAAGCCTCAGATGTACGTGATACGTCTCTACGGGTTCCACCAGGGGTAACAGGTACTGTTGTTGAGGTGCGCGTATTTTCACGACGGGGTATTGATAAAGATGAACGTGCACTTGCTATTGAGCGGGCAGAAATTGATCGCCTTGCAAAAGATCGCGATGCGGAGCGTGTTATTTTAGAAAGAAGTTTCTATCAAAACCTGAAAGAAAGATTACTTGATCAAAAGGTGGTAACAGGGCCAAAGGGAATTAAAGCTGGCGCCAAAATCACTGAAGACTTGTTAAATGAGTTTACAAATGGTCAATGGCGTCAAATTACAGTTAAAGATGATGCTGTTATGACAGAGATTGAAGCTATCAATCAGCAAATTGATGAGAACGTGACCCGTTTACAAGATTGGTTTGAGAATAAAGTTGATAAACTACGTCGTGGAGATGAGTTGTCGCCTGGTGTTCTTAAAATGGTCAAAGTCTTTATCGCTGTTAAACGAAAAATTCAACCCGGCGATAAAATGGCGGGACGTCACGGTAACAAAGGTGTTGTTTCTCGAATTTTGCCGTTAGAAGATATGCCTTATTTAGAAGATGGCACTCAACTTGACATTATTTTAAATCCACTTGGTTTGCCTTCTCGTATGAACGTTGGACAAATTCTTGAAACCCACATTGGAGGAGCTGCGGCTGGTCTTGGTCGTCAGGTTAATAACATGTTGGAACAGTACCGTAAGCAAGAATCTACAGTTGCAGATGTGCGTTCCACATTAAACAACATATATTCTCGTCCCGATGACCAAACGGATATCAAACAAATGTCTGATGATGAAGTCTTGGAAATGGCACATAATTTACGCAAAGGCGTTCCTATTGCCACACCCGTTTTTGATGGAGCCCAAGCGGAAGATATCGAGGAAGCGTTAAAAGCAGCAGGACTCGACAGCAGCGGCCAACTTCCTTTGTATGATGGTCGGACAGGCGAACTATTTGATCGCAAAGTGACTGTTGGCTACATTTATATGCTGAAACTGCATCACTTGGTTGATGATAAGATTCATGCGCGATCCATCGGACCTTATAGCTTGGTGACCCAGCAACCTCTTGGCGGTAAGGCTCAATTTGGTGGTCAAAGATTTGGTGAAATGGAAGTTTGGGCTCTTGAAGCTTATGGAGCAGCCTTTACCTTGCAAGAAATGTTGACAGTTAAATCGGATGATGTCTCCGGCAGAACAAAAGCTTATGAGTCTATTGTTAGAGGAGATGACAACATGGAAGCAGGGGTTCCTGAGTCCTTTAACGTTTTGGTCAAGGAATTGCGGTCTTTAGGACTAAATGTTTCTTTTGAACAACAAATATAATTTGATTGAAGGGTTAGATAAACCATGAATGCTTTACGAAAAGTTATGGAGAACGTTGAGGTTGCGCCCGGCTTTGATGCAATTCGAATTTCCATTGCAAGCAGTGATCGGATACGGTCTTGGTCATACGGAGAAGTAAAGAAGCCAGAAACAATTAACTATCGGACATTTAAGCCCGAAAGAGACGGCTTATTTTGTGCTCGTATTTTTGGTCCGATCAAAGATTATGAATGCTTATGCGGAAAATATAAGCGTATGAAATACCGGGGGGTTGTTTGTGAGAAGTGCGGCGTTGAAGTCACTTTAAGCAAGGTGCGTCGAGATCGAATGGGTCATATTGAGCTGGCCTCTCCCGTTGCTCATATATGGTTTACCAAGTCATTGCCAAGTCGTATCGGTTTGCTAATTGATTTATCTCTAAAAGATTTGGAGCGCGTTCTCTATTTTGAGAATTATATCGTTATGGATCCGGGAATGACTCATTTGAAAAAGGGTCAATTAATTTCTGAAGAAGAATTTATGAGAACTCAAGATGAGTTTGGTGAAGACTCTTTTTCAGCAGGAATTGGTGCAGAAGCTCTTAAAGTAATGCTTGTGGCTATTAATTTAGAACAAGAGCAAGAAAAGCTTCGTATTGAGATGGTCGATACAACGTCTGAGATTCGTCGTAAAAAATTGGTGAAGCGTCTCAAGCTTGTTGATGCGTTTTTAGAATCTAGCACACGTCCAGAGAGTTTGATTTTAGATGTCATACCGGTCATTCCTCCAGAACTTCGCCCTCTTGTTCCTTTAGACGGCGGTCGTTTTGCCACCAGCGATTTAAATGATTTATATCGTCGCGTGATTAATCGGAACAACCGATTAAAGCGTCTCATTGAATTACGCGCCCCTGATATTATTGTTCGGAACGAAAAAAGAATGCTTCAAGAATCCGTTGACGCTCTTTTTGATAACGGACGACGGGGACGAGCTATTTCGGGTGCTAATAAACGACCTTTGAAATCATTAGCAGATATGTTGAAAGGAAAGCAGGGTCGTTTCCGGCAGAACCTTTTGGGCAAACGCGTAGATTATTCTGGTCGTTCGGTGATTGTTGTTGGTCCTGAGCTCAAGCTACATCAGTGTGGTTTGCCTAAAAAGATGGCTTTAGAACTCTTTAAACCTTTTATTTATGCTCGTTTAGAGAGATACGGCTTAGCAAATACTTTAAAAGCCGCAAAGCGAATGGTTGAAAAAGAGCGCCCCGAAGTTTGGGACGTTCTAGAAGAAGTTATTCGGGAACATCCTGTTCTTCTCAATCGTGCTCCTACGCTCCACCGTTTGGGAATCCAGGCTTTTGAACCTTTGTTGGTGGAAGGAAAAGCGATTCAATTACATCCGTTAGTTTGTGCTGCATTTAACGCAGACTTTGACGGTGACCAAATGGCTGTGCATATTCCTCTTTCATTAGAAGCGCAGTTAGAAGCTCGCGTTCTCATGATGTCAACGAACAATATTTTGAGTCCAGCCAACGGCCGTCCGATTATTGTCCCTTCAAAAGACATTGTCTTAGGTTTATATTACTTGACATTAATGGCAGAAGGTCTGCCCGGAGAAGGAATGAACTTTGGTTCTTTGCTAGAAATTGAATTTGCCTTAGCAGAGAATATTGTGCACCTCCATACAAAAATTATGGCCAGAATATCAGTTCTTCAAGAAGACGGAACGGTAATTATTAAGCGTGTGGAAACTACTCCGGGACGAATGCTTTTTGGTGAATTATTGCCAAAACACCCAAAAATTGGATTTAATCTGGTTAACCAAGAATTGACCTCAAAAGAAATTGCAAACTTAGTCGATGTTGTTTATCGCCATTGCGGACAAAAAGATACGGTTGTTTTTGTTGATAGAATTATGGGTATGGGTTTCACATATGCTACAAAGGGCGGCATATCCTTTGGTAAGGATGATCTCGTCATTCCACCCGAAAAAGAAAAACTCATCTCTCAAACAAAAACAATGGTATCAGAATTTGAACAACAATATGCAGATGGTTTAATCACCCAAGGTGAAAAATATAACAAAGTTGTTGATGCTTGGTCGCAATGTACAGATAAAGTCGCTGATGCCATGATGAAAGCAATTTCAAAAACACGTGCCGGTGAGCCTGTCAATGCAGTATACATGATGGCACAGTCGGGTGCGCGTGGATCCGTAGCTCAGATGAAACAGCTAGCGGGTATGCGGGGTTTGATGACGCGTCCGTCGGGTGATATTATTGAAACGCCGATCATATCAAACTTTAAAGAAGGTTTGACTGTTTTAGAATACTTCAGCTCGACCCACGGTGCCCGTAAAGGGTTATCTGACACGGCGTTAAAGACAGCAAACTCAGGATATCTGACGCGTCGCCTTGTTGACGTGGCGCAAGATTGTATCATTACTGAGACAGATTGCGGAACAGATAAAGGTATTATGCTAAGTGCAGTTATTGAAGGAGGAGACACTATTGCCTCTCTTTCAGACCGAATTTTAGGTCGAAGTGCTGCGCATGATGTAATTAATCTCGTTACTGGTGAAGTTATTGTAAAGGCTGCACAATTAATATCAGAAGCAGATATTGAGGCTATTGAGGCTGCAGGTATAGATACGGTCATGATTCGCTCTGTGCTTACATGTGAAACAGTTTTCGGCATTTGTGCAAAGTGTTATGGTCGAGATCTGGCACGAGGTAAATTGGTTAATCAGGGTGAGGCCGTTGGTGTTATTGCTGCACAATCAATTGGTGAGCCGGGAACGCAATTAACAATGCGTACCTTCCACATTGGGGGAACAGCACAACGTGGTGCGGAACAGTCCAGCTTGGAAGCATCCTATCATGCCACAGTTACCATACGTAACAAGAACATTGTGAAAAATGGAAGTGGCTCTAACATCGTTTTGGCACGTAACAGTGAAATTGTTCTTATGGACGACCAAGACAGAGAAAAATTCCGTCATCGTATTCCTTATGGCTCACGGATCCTTGTTGAGGATGGTGAAAAAGTCAAGCCAGGCCAGCGTTTGGTTGAGTGGGATCCTTACACAATTCCGATTATCACAGAACGGGATGGAGTTGTTCATTTCGTTGATTTGGTGGAAGGACTTTCTATTCGCGAAATTATAGACGAATCCACAGGTATTTCAAATCGCGTGGTAGTTGACTGGAAACAACAAGCTCGGGGTAGTGATTTGCGTCCTATGTTGAGCATTCGCGACAAAGATGGAAATCCTGTTATCCTCCCTAACGGCATGGAAGCTCGCTATTTCTTGACTGTCGATTCCATTCTTTCAACAGAGAATAATGTAAAAGTACGAGCTGGTGATATATTGGCGCGTATTCCTCAAGAGAAAACAAAGACGCGTGATATTACAGGAGGTTTGCCTCGTGTGTCAGAGCTTGTTGAAGCTCGTCATCCAAAGGATGCTGCTATCATTGCGGAATTTGATGGACGTGTTGAATACGGCAAAGACTATAAAGCAAAACGTCGAATTTTTGTCATACCGACCGATGAAACCTTACAGCCAATGGAATACTTAATTCCAAAAGGGCGTCACATAACAGCTCATGAAGGAGATTATGTAAAAAGAGGAGATTTGTTGGTAGATGGCAGTCCTGTGCCTCATGATATCTTGCGCATTTTGGGAATTGAAGCCCTGGCAACCTACCTTGTAACTGAAATTCAACAAGTCTATCGATTGCAAGGTGTGCGCATAAATGATAAGCATATTGAAGTGATTGCACGCCAGATGCTTCAGAAGTATGAAATTACAGATCCAGGGGAGACAATTCTAATTCGTGGCGAACAAATTGATCGCAGTGAATTCGAGCAAGCTAATAAAGAAGCCGTTGCAAAGGGTCAAAAAGCAGCTAGCGGCATTCCTATTTTGCAAGGTATAACGAAGGCATCTCTGCAAACGAAGTCATTCTTCGCGGCGGCGTCATTCCAAGAAACGACAAGAGTCTTGACCGAAGCTGCAGTCTCTGGCAAGGTTGATGCACTTGTTGGGTTGAAAGAAAATGTCATTGTGGGACGTCTTGTGCCCGCAGGGACAGGAAGTATGGTTCATAGTTTACGTAAACTAGCAGCAGAACGTGACAGGGTTGCTATTGTAGATGTGCCAAGTGAGATTGAAGATTCTAGTGAATCCGAGATCGAGGTGCAGGAGCAAATGCAAATTACGTAAGGTTTTTTTATCGATAGTGATCGAGAAACCGTTGACTTATATAAATAGCGTGTTAGTATGCCATTTGCTGGGTATGTGTCAAAACTACTCACACGGTATGCTAGTGGAATTTTTGTAAATTTGTAAAAGGATGAAGGCTTATGCCTACAATAAATCAATTGATTCGTAAACCTCGGGCCCCTAAAGGAGCCCGAAACAAAGTGCCGGCCCTTGAGGCGTGCCCTCAAAAGCGTGGTGTGTGTACCCGTGTGTTTACAACAACACCGAAAAAACCTAACTCAGCTTTACGTAAAGTTGCACGTATTCGTTTAACAAATGGATATGAAGTTACAGGGTATATACCTGGTGAAGGGCATAACTTACAAGAGCACTCTGTCGTGTTGATACGCGGAGGTCGTGTAAAGGACTTGCCAGGTGTGAGATATCACATCATTCGTGGTGCATTAGATACACAAGGTGTTAAAGATCGTCGTCAATCTCGATCAAAGTATGGCGCTAAGCGTCCTAAATAAGATTTAGTTAAGAGGGAAATACAATGTCTCGTCGTCGCGCGGCTGAAAAAAAAGAAATCTTGCCAGATCCAAAGTTTGGAGACTTTGTGTTGGCTAAATTCATCAATAGTATCATGTCTAAGGGTAAAAAATCCACTGCAGAGCGGATTGTTTACGGTGCTTTAGAAAAAATGCAAGGACGTGGTGGAAAAAACGCCATTGATTTATTCCATGATGCGCTAGAAAATGTAAGACCCGCTGTTGAAGTTCGGTCACGTAGAGTCGGTGGTGCTACCTATCAAGTTCCAACGGAAGTGCGACCAGAGCGAGCACAAGCATTAGCGATTCGTTGGCTTATTGGCGGCGCTCGTAAAAGATCAGAAAAAACGATGGTTGATCGTTTGTCTGCTGAACTTTCAGATGCAGCAAATAATCGTGGTACATCTGTTAAAAAGCGCGAAGATACTCACAAAATGGCAGAAGCCAATCGTGCGTTTTCGCACTATCGTTGGTAAGGGAAGAAGATGTCAAGAACCACCCCTCTTAATAAGTATCGCAATATTGGTATTATGGCCCATATTGATGCTGGAAAAACAACGACTACAGAGCGTATTCTCTATTATACAGGTCGATCCTATAAAATTGGTGAAGTCCATGAAGGTACCGCCGTTATGGACTGGATGGAGCAAGAACAAGAGCGCGGCATTACAATTACTTCTGCGGCAACAACTTGTTTTTGGAATGATAATAGAATCAATATTATAGACACGCCAGGTCACGTCGATTTTACGATTGAAGTCGAGCGGTCGTTGCGAGTTCTTGATGGTGCAGTGGCTGTGTTTGACGGTGTGGCAGGAGTGGAGCCACAATCTGAGACGGTTTGGCGTCAAGCAGATAAATACCATGTGCCTCGAATCTGTTTTGTAAATAAAATGGATCGTACAGGTGCCAATTTTTATCGCTGTGTAGATATGATCGTGGATCGTTTGGGCGCGCGTCCTTTAGTGATTCAGTTGCCAATTGGTGTTGAAAGTGATTTTGTTGGTATTGTTGATTTGGTTGCTATGAAGGCAATCATTTGGCAAGACGAAACGTTAGGCGCTAAATTCGACATAGTCGAAATTCCAGAAAATATGAAAGAAGCGGCAGAAAAATACCATGCCCAATTAGTGGAAATGGCTGTAGAGCTAGATGATGTTGCGTTAGAGAAATACCTAAATGGTGAAGAACCAACCATAGATGTTTTGAAAAATTGCATTCGCAAAGGCGTATTGCATGGAAAGTTTGTGCCTGTTATGTGTGGCAGTGCATTTAAAAATAAGGGTGTGCAACCGCTTTTGGATTGTGTTGTGGACTACCTTCCTTCGCCAGAAGATATTACTTCTGTCAAAGGCATATTACCAGATTCTGATGAGGAAGTTATCCGAAATGCAGATGATAAGGCGCCATTTTCGGGTCTAGCCTTTAAAATTATGACAGACCCATTTGTCGGGACATTAACTTTCGTTCGGGTTTATTCTGGAACCCTCGCAACGGGCAGTTACGTTCTCAATTCTACAAAAGATGAAAAAGAACGAACGGGGCGTATGTTATTAATGCATGCGAACAGCCGAGAAGATATTAAAGAAGCGCAAGCCGGCGATATCGTTGCGCTATGCGGATTAAAAAGTACGACAACGGGGGATACTCTGTGTGATCCATCTCATCCCGTTATATTGGAAAGAATGGAATTTCCAGATCCTGTTATTGAAATTGCCGTTGAACCAAAAACCAAAGCTGACCAAGAAAAAATGGGTATTGCTTTGGCGCGACTTGCTAGTGAAGATCCTTCCTTCCGCGTAACATCTGATGTTGAATCAGGTCAAACTATTATAAAAGGAATGGGAGAGCTGCACTTAGAAATTATTGTGGATCGTATGAAGCGAGAGTTTAAAGTTGAAGCCAACATTGGTGCGCCTCAAGTTGCTTATCGTGAAACAATTACAAAAATTGGCGATATTGACTATACACACAAAAAGCAATCAGGTGGATCTGGTCAATTTGCTCGCATTAAATTGAAATTTCAACCTCTTGAGCCTGGTGAAGGGTTTGTGTTTGAGAATGAAATTGTGGGTGGAGCGGTTCCAAAAGAATATATTCCTGGTGTTATTAAGGGTCTTCAATCTTCACTTGATACGGGTGTTTTGGCTGGTTTCCCGGTCATAGATTTTAAAGCTATTTTGTATGATGGTAGCTACCATGATGTTGACTCCAGTGCTCTAGCCTTTGAAATTGCTGCCAGAGCGGCGTTCCGGGAAGGTATCCCAAAATGTGCCCCAAAGCTACTTGAGCCGATAATGAAAGTTGAAGTTGTAACTCCTGAAGATTATATGGGAGATGTTATTGGTGATTTAAACAGTCGTCGTGGACAAGTAACGGGCATGGATCAAAGAGCAAACGCACGCGTTATTATGGCTAAAGTGCCTTTAGCAAATATGTTTGGATATGTTAATACATTGCGCTCTATGTCGCAAGGTCGTGCACAATTTACAATGCTGTTTGATCATTACGAACAAGTTCCACAGCATGTCGCAGATGAAATACGTGCGAAATCAAGTTAGAGTGTAGTAATAAAGAACTTTTTTGAAATTTATGGTTTGAAAGTTGAGAGGGTATCATGACGAAAGCGAAATTTGAGCGGAATAAGCCGCATTGTAACATAGGAACGATTGGTCACGTTGATCATGGGAAGACATCATTGACAGCCGCGATAACGAAGATATTGGCAGAGAAGGGTCAAGCGAGTTATACAGCGTATGACCAGATTGACAAAGCGCCTGAAGAAAGAGCTCGTGGGATAACGATATCGACGGCGCACGTTGAATATGAGACTGATAATCGTCACTATGCGCACGTTGACTGTCCAGGTCACGCTGACTACGTAAAGAATATGATCACTGGAGCGGCGCAAATGGATGGCGCGATATTGGTTGTATCAGCAGCTGATGGTCCGATGCCCCAAACCCGTGAACATATTTTGTTGGCGCGCCAGGTTGGCGTTCCTGCGTTGGTAGTTTTTATGAATAAGACGGATATGGTAGATGACAGCGAGTTGTTAGACTTGGTTGAGATGGAAATTCGAGATTTGCTAACGTCGTATGGTTATCCTGGGGATGATATTCCGATTATCCGCGGGTCAGCGTTATGTGCTCTTGAAAGCCGAGATCCTGAAAAAGGAGCGGATGCGATTAAGAAGTTGATGGATGCTGTGGATGCATCTATACCGCAACCTGAGCGCCCGAAGGATCGTCCGTTTTTGATGCCGATAGAAGATGTGTTTTCGATATCGGGCCGAGGAACGGTTGTGACGGGTCGCGTTGAGCGTGGCGTTGTGAAGGTTGGTGAAGAAGTTGAGATTGTGGGACTTCATGCGACGACGAAGACGGTTGTTACGGGAGTTGAAATGTTCCGCAAGCTTCTGGATCAAGGAGAAGCTGGTGATAACATTGGAGCCCTATTGCGCGGAACGAAGCGAGAAGAAGTTGAGCGTGGTCAAGTATTGGCAGCGCCTGGTTCTATCAACCCGCATACAGACTTTGAAGCGGAAGCTTACATATTGACGAAAGAAGAAGGGGGCCGCCATACACCGTTTATGACGAACTACCGTCCTCAATTTTACTTCCGTACGACGGATGTGACGGGAATGGTGTATTTGAAAGAGGGAGTTGAGATGGTGATGCCTGGCGATAACATCGCGATGAAGGTAGAATTGATCGCTCCGATTGCGATGGATGAAGGATTACGGTTTGCGATTCGTGAGGGTGGCCGAACTGTTGGGGCTGGTGTGGTCTCAAAAATCTTAAAGTAAAGATCTGGTGGGATGAATCTCATATAATATTTATTAGCGAGCAAGGGTAAAATGGAAAAGCAAAACATACGAATCAGATTAAAAGCATACGATCATCGTTTGCTAGACCAATCTGTTAAGGAAATTGTTAATACAGCTAAGAGAACGGGAGCTCAAGTGAGAGGTCCCATACCTTTGCCAACTAATATTGGAAAATTTACGGTTTTACGTTCACCGTTTATTGACAAAAAATCTCGAGAACAATTCGAGATTCGCACGCACAAAAGACTTATTGATATTATTGACTGGTTGCCTCAAACAGTTGACGCTTTAATGAAGCTAGACTTAGCTGCTGGCGTTGATGTTGAGATCAAACTGTAGGAGCTAAGACCCATGAGAACCGGATTAATAGCAGAAAAAATAGGCATGACACAGATTTTTACCGCTGATGGAACGCAAGTTCCTGTCACGGTTTTAAAAGTCGATAATTGCTCAGTTGTGGCTGTAAGAACAGTCGAAAAGCACGGATACCAAGCTGTTCAGTTAGGCGCTAAGGTTGCAAAACCCCAGTCGCTAACAAAACCAATGCGAGGTTATTTTGCAAAGGCTGAAGTTGACCCTAAAGCTCAGCTATGTGAATACCGAGTTGATGACCAAAACATGTTAACAGTTGGCCAAATTGTAAACGTTGATATGTTTGCTCCGGGTCAATATATTGATGTGACAGGGACGAGCGTTGGTAAGGGATTTGCTGGTGTTATGAAGCGCCATAACTTTGGTGGACTACGAGCATCACACGGTGTATCCGTTTCACACAGAAGTCATGGATCCACTGGAAATCGTCAAGACCCTGGAAAAGTTTTTAAAAATAAAAAAATGGCTGGCCACATGGGGGCAAGACGTGTTACTAAGTTGAATTTAAAAGTACATGATGTTGATGCAGAACGTGGGCTTATTTATGTAAAGGGAAGTGTCCCTGGAGCCCGCGGCAGTTGTGTTTATGTTAGGGATGCAATCAAGAAATCCCCTACAACAGCCGCTATATAATGCACGGTTACCTCTAAGGAATAACGGTATACGAAAATGAAACACGAAGTTGTAAATATTCAAAATAAGAAGGTAGGGGACATTGAATTACCTGCTTCTATCTTCCAACAACCAGTTCGGGTTGATATTTTATCACGGGTAGTTGAATGGCAGCTGGCAAAACGTCGCTCTGGCAACCATAAAACAAAAGAAATCGGTGATATTAGTGGTACAACTAAAAAAATGTATCGTCAAAAAGGTACAGGCGGCGCACGTCACGGAAGTAAAAGAGGCCCACAATTCAGAGGTGGAGCTGTTATATTTGGTCCCGTAGTGCGCTCACATGCATATAGTCTGCCCAAAAAGGTTCGTGCCTTGGGATTAAAATCGGTCCTTTCTTCAAAGTTGGAGTCGGGAAATATAATTGTTGTCGATAGTTTTGAGATCAATCAACCCAAAACAAAAGAATTAAAAGCTATATTGGCTAAATTTGGTACTGAAAACATTCTTCTTATTGATGTCGATGCAACAGGTCTAACGAATACAGCATTAGCTGCGGGAAATGTTATGGGTTTTGACGTGCTGCCACAAATTGGAGCAAACGTATATGACATCATGCGTAAAGAAAAATTAATTTTAACAGTGGAAGCTGTTAAAGCTTTAGAGGCACGATTGAAATGACACAAACAGAAACTAAGACTAAAAAAGCCAAGAAAGGAACTGCATCGGCAAGCAATGCTGGTGACAAAAAAAACTTCGGGTTGCTTGATGTCATTAAATATCCAATCGTAACTGAAAAAAGCACCAATGCAAGTGAACACAATCAAGTCACCTTTGCTGTATCGATTACAGCAACAAAACCTCAAATAAAGTTGGCTATTGAGTCGGCTTTTGGTGTATCTGTAAAGGCTGTTAATACACTTGTCCGTAAAGGAAAAGTTAAAGTCTTTAAGGGTAGGCGCGGGGTTCAGGTAGACGTTAAAAAAGCCATCATTACTTTAAATGACGGTCAACAGTTAGATCTTGGGGCAGGAATTTAGAAATGGGCTTAAAAAATTATAAAGCAACAACTCCTTCTCAGCGCCAACTCGTCAATATTGATCGCAGCGAGTTATGGCCAGGTAAGCCTTTCAAAGGCTTGACTGAGGGAAAATCCAAAACGGGTGGACGTAACTGTCATGGCCGTATTACATCATGGAACAGAGGTGGTGGTCATAAACAACGATATCGTTTGGTTGACTTCCGCCGAACCAAAACAAATGTTATGGCAACCGTGGAACGTTTAGAATATGATCCCAATCGATCGGCTTTTATAGCATTGATAAGATATGAAGATGGTGAATATGCTTATATTCTTGCCCCACAGCGCTTAAAAGCTGGCGATCAAGTCATTGCTGGTGATAAAGTCGATATTAAGCCGGGAAACGCATTGCCATTGAAAAACATTCCCGTAGGGACTATTGTTCATAATATAGAGTCTAAAGTTGGTAAAGGTGGCCAATTTGCTAGATCCGCTGGTGCGTATGCTCAAATTGCTGGACGTGATTCAGGAAATACAATCCTTAAGTTATCATCTGGAGAGCTTAGATTGGTTAAAGGTGAGTGCACAGCGACTGTTGGTGCGGTATCAAATCCGGACCATCAAAATAGAAGTATTGGTAAGGCGGGTCGAAATCGCTGGTTAGGAAAGAAGCCTTGTGTTCGTGGTGTTGCTATGAACCCAATTGATCACCCGCATGGTGGTGGTGAAGGACGTACATCTGGTGGACGACATCCCGTTACACCTTGGGGTATTCCAACAAAAGGCAAGAAGACTCGTAAGAATAAGAGAACATCGAAATTAATTATTAGACGCGCTAAGTAACGGAGACAATTCAGTGCCAAGATCAGTTTGGAAAGGCCCTTTTTTTGATCGATATCTTCTCAAGAAAGCAGAAGTAGCTCAAGGATCAGGCCGAAATGACGTAATAAAAACATGGTCCAGAAGATCAACTGTTTTGCCCCAGTTTGTGGGCCTAACTTTTGGTGTGCATAATGGCAAAAAATTTGTGCCAGTTTATGTAAGCGAAAATATGGTTGGTCATAAGTTTGGTGAATTTGCGCCGACACGTACTTATTATGGACATGGCGCAGATAAGAAAGCGAAAAGAGGCTAATATGGCATCTCAAACCACAGCGACGGCAATATTAAGAAATGTAAGAGTGAGTCCTCGCAAGCTTAACCTTATTGCACAATTAATTAGAGGTAAGGATATTTCCCGAGCTTCTGATCTTTTGTCAAATTGCCAAAAGCGAGTATCACATGATGCTTATAAAACATTAATGTCTGCTGTTGCTAATGCAGAAAACAATCATGGTTTAGATATAGACCGATTGATAGTAGATGAAGCCTTTGTCGGACAATCTTTTGTATTAAAAAGATTTCATGCAAGAGCAAAAGGACGCGGCGCTGGAATTAAGAAGCCATTTAGCCATTTGACGATTATTGTACGCGAAAAAGAGGTATAAAGATAATGGGGCAAAAAGTTAACCCTATAAGTTTAAGATTAGGTATTAATAAAACTTGGGATTCACGCTGGTACGCTGAAAAAGATTACGCGACTCTGCTTCACCAAGATTTTAAGATTCGTAAATACCTTATGGAAAATTTGCAACAAGCGGGTATTTCTCGTGTCATTATTGAGCGCCCTGCTAAAAAAGCTCGCTTAAGTATCTATACAGCTCGCCCAGGCGTGCTTATTGGTAAAAAGGGTGCTGATATTGAGAAGCTCAAGCAAAAGCTATCAGAGATATCTAAGACTGATGTAACGATTAATATCGTAGAAGTTCGTAAACCAGAGCTTGACGCAAAACTTATAGCTGATGGAATAGCCCAACAAATTGAACGTCGTGTTTCATTTCGTCGTGCTATGAAGCGCGCGATGCAGTCTGCGATGAGACTTGGTGCGCTTGGCGTAAGAATTAACTGTTCGGGCCGTTTAGGCGGTGCTGAAATTGCTCGTATGGAATGGTATCGTGAAGGACGGGTTCCTCTGCATACATTTCGCTCAGACATAGATTATGGTTTGGGCGTTGCGAAAACAACATACGGAACATGTGGAATTAAGGTTTGGGTTTATAAAGGTGAAATATTGGAGCATGATCCAATGGCTCATGAAAAGAGACTCAATGAAGGTACAACAGCTCGATAAATCGAGAGAGTTAACACTTATTTAAAGGAATGCTTCGATGTTAGCGCCCAAAAAAAGTAAATACCGCAAGGCGTTTAAGGGAAAAATTCATGGAATGGCCAAGGCTGGTACTGAAGTTAGCTATGGTACCTATGGATTAAAAGCCTTGCAACCAGAACGTATTACTGCTAGACAAATTGAAGCAGCTAGAAGAGCTATAACGCGTCACATAAGACGTATTGGAAAAGTTTGGATTCGAATATTTCCAGATGTTCCGGTTTCTTCAAAGCCAGCAGAAGTCAGAATGGGAAGTGGTAAGGGTAACCCGGAATATCAGATATGCCGAGTGAAGCCAGGTAAAATATTATTTGAATTAGATGGTGTGTCGGCAGAAATCGCCGAAGAAGCCTTTAAGTTGGCTGATGCAAAATTGCCCATCAAAACTAAATTTGTAAAACGTATTGGTTAAGGTGAAGTAACGTGAAGTATCAAGAAGTATCAAATAAATCAACGAGTGAGCTTTATGATAGCTTGTATAGCCTCAAGAAGGAACTATTGAATATTCGTATTCAAAGAGCCACGGGGACAGTTGCAAATACCTCACAAATTCGTAAAAATCGTCGTGATGTTGCCCGTATTAAGACACGGCTTGTCCAAGTGAATAAGAAGTAGAGCGGAGAGAATCGATGCCATGTCGTGTACTACAAGGTGTAGTTGTTAGTGATGCAAGTCACAAAACTATTGTTGTTCGGGTTGTTAAAAATGTTAAGCATCCAGTGTATAAAAAATATATTACACGTTCATGCAAGTACGCAGCCCATGATCCTGAAAATCTTCATAAGACAGGTGATGTTGTAAAAATAATTGAATGTCGTCCTATATCGAAGACTAAAAAATGGCATGTAATGTCTGAAAATCAACAAGAGCATCCTTTAAAGTCTGAAACTGCTATTAAAAAGGCTGGTGGTTCAAATGCAGGGGGAGCGACTAAAGTATCTGGATCTGTAAAAAAGACGTCTGATCTTAAGTCTGAATCAGTAACAAATTCTAAAAGCGCAAAGGTGACAAAGCCATGATTCAAGTCGAAACAAGGTTAGAAGTTGCCGATAATTCCGGTGCTCGCGAAGTACAATGCATTAAAGTATTGGGTGGCTCTAAAAGACGCTATGCTTCCGTTGGTGATATTATTGTGGTTTCAATTAAAGGTGCGCTTCCTAAGGGGAAAGTTAAGAAGGGCGATGTTCACAGAGCGGTTGTTGTTCGCACAAAACAGGCAATTCGTCGTCAAGACGGAAGTGAAATACAATTTGACCGTAATGCTGCAGTTTTAATTAGCAAACAAAATGAGCCTATTGGCACGCGTATTTTTGGACCCGTAACACGCGAATTAAGGTCAGTTGGTTTTATGAAGATTATTTCTTTGGCTCCAGAGGTATTATAATGACTGCAGTAAAGTTTAAAATTCGCAAAGGCGATACTGTTATAGTTCGCACTGGACGTGATAAAGGTAAGAAGGGTGAAGTTCTTTCTGTTGTTAAGGAAGATGCAAAAGTATTTGTAAAAGGCATTAATGTGGTTAAACGTCACACAAAGCCAAGTCAAACAAATACAGGTGGTATCATTCAAAAGGAATTACCCATTCATATTTCAAATGTTGCTTTGTTAGATCCTAAAGATGGAAGTCCAACAAAAGTGGGTTTCAAAATTCAAAAAGATGGAACAAAGGTTAGATACGCTAAAAAAAGTGGCGATACATATTAGAATAGACGAGTACAATTATGGCAAGGTTATATGATTTATATAAGGATGTAATCCGATCGCAGTTGATGAAGGATTTCAATTACACAAATGTTCTTGAAGTTCCCCGTCTTGATAAAATCGTGATCAATTCATGCGTTGGAGAAGCAACGCAAGATAGTAAAAAACTACAGACTGTTGTTGACGAATTGACGGCTATATCTGGTCAAAAACCAGTGATAACAACTGCGAAGAAATCAATTGCACAGTTTAAACTGCGCGAAGGTATGCAAATTGGTGCTAAAGTGACTTTACGTCGAGCACGTATGTATGAATTTATGGATAGATTGATTAATATCGCCCTTCCACGCGTACGAGATTTTAGAGGACTTTCACCTAAGAGCTTTGATGGTCATGGCAATTATGCTTTAGGAATTAAAGAGCAAATCATTTTTCCTGAAGTTGATTATGACAAAGTTGATAAAGTTCGCGGCTTTGATGTAATTATATGTACGACAGCAAAAACGGACGCAGAATGTCTTGCATTGCTGAAGGCCTTAAATCTTCCGATTATACAATCTAAGGAATAATGAGTTATGGCAAAACAAGGTTCAATTGAAAAAAACAATAGGCGTAAACTTCTTTCAAAGCGCGCAGAAAATAAGCGCAGAGCTTTGAAGAAAATAATTTCTTCAAAGGTAACGCCAATTGAAGATCGCATAATGGCAACTTTAAAGCTTGCTGAAATGCCGCGCAATAGTTCTGCAACGCGTATTCGGAATCGTTGTTTGTTGTCAGGGCGTCCAAGAGGTTATCACCGTAAGTTCTCTCTTTCAAGAATTGCATTGAGAGATTTAGGGTCTGCAGGTTTAATCCCAGGTATTATAAAGTCGAGTTGGTAAAATATGAATATTAATGATCCTATTGGAGATATGTTAACGAGAATTCGTAACGGTCAACGGGTTGGTAAAGCATCTGTTGAATCTCCTTCATCGTCAATGCGTAAAAATGTACTTGAAGTTCTAAAGACCGAAGGTTACATCAGAAATTATCGATCAGAAGAAGTGCGAAAAGGCATTGAAAAGATCATTATAGAATTGAAGTATAGCGAAGGTTTGCCAGTTATAGAAACTGTTGTGAGAGCCTCAAAGCCAGGTCGGCGTCTTTATTGTGCTGTGAAGAAATTAAACAGTTATCGTAGCGGTCTGGGAATTAGTATATTATCGACCTCAAAAGGTGTAATGTCTGATATAGAAGCCAAAGTTCAAGGTGTCGGTGGCGAAATAATCTGTCAAGTATTTTAAGGTATTAATATGTCTCGAGTTGGGAAAAATCCTATAAGTGTGCCTGCTGGTGTTACAGTTACAATTAACGCCAATGTCATAGAAGCGCAAGGAAAAACAGGTAAGGACTCTTATGAGTTTCCGGATCATGTTATCGTTGAGCGCAATGATAATGTAATTGTCGTTAAACCAAAATCTGGCGAAAAAATCGCTCAAATGATGTGGGGGACTGCACAACGTCGAATTGCAACTATGATATCTGCTGTAGATCAAGGCGCTGTTGTTAACTTAGAGTTGAGTGGTGTTGGTTATCGCGCCTCAGTGCAAGGATCAAAACTTGTATTGCAGCTGGGATATAGTCACGATATTGAATATCCCATTCCTCATGGAATTACGGTAAAATGTGAAAAGCCAACCTCAATTTCTATTACGGGACCCAGCAAACAAAAAGTGGGTCAAATGGCAGCAGAGATTAGGTCTTACCGGACTCCAGAACCTTATAAGGGAAAAGGGGTTATACGGCAAGGTGAGTTTGTTGTAAGAAAAGAAGGTAAGAAGAAGTAGCCATGATAGTATTAAAGAACGCACGAGATCGCCGTAAACAGAGAATTCGTACGAAACTGCGAAAGGTTAATTCTGGGCGATTAAGATTGAGCATATATCGCTCTAATTGTAATATTTATGCGCAAATAATTGATGATGAAAAATCAATTACGCTTGCAACAGCGTCAACAATTGACAAAGATATTAAAAAGTCATTGAAGAGTGGTTGTAATAAAGAGGCGGCAATTGCTGTCGGGCAATTAATTGCAAAGAAAGCTGTTAAAGCAGGTATTAAAGACGTATACTTTGACAGATCGGGTTACCTGTATCACGGGCGTGTGAAAGCCCTTGCTGATGCAGCACGTGAAAATGGACTGAGTTTCTAGGAAAAAACAATGAGCAAAGTTACGAATACAGATAAAAACGTTAAAGAAGAGCAAGAGCTGATTGAAAAACTCGTCAGTGTCCGCCGCGTAACAAAAGTTGTTAAAGGCGGAAAAAACTTGCGTTTTTCTGCCCTTGTTGTGATTGGTGATGGTAAAGGTAAAGTTGGTTTTGGAGCGGGTAAGGCGCGGGAAGTTCCCGATGCTGTGCGAAAAGCGACTGAGCAAGCAAAACGCGGAATGATTCGCGTTCCTTTAAGAGAGGGGCGTACACTCCATCATGACGTTAAAGGTAAATTTGGAGCCGGCAGTGTTAATTTGAGAATGGCTCCTCCCGGAACAGGTATTATTGCTGGTGGTCCTATGCGCGCAGTTTTTGAAGCCCTTGGTCTGCAAGATGTTGTTAGTAAGTCTGTTGGAACTTCAAATTATTATAACGTCGTTCGGGCAACCTTTAATGCTTTAACAAATATGACTTCACCACGTCAGATTGCTATGAAATTGGGTCGAAAAGTACCTGAAGTTGTGGCGCGTCGTGATGCGGCTTTGGCAAGGAGATAATAAATGGCAGATAATAAAGTTACAAAGACTCCGGCTAAATCGACAAAAGCTTCGAAAGTGACTGATGAGTTATCACAGACTGAAGTTGCTGGTGCAGAAACCGCAAAATCTATAAAGTCTGAAGCAAAGCCAGTTAAATCCGAGGCTTCGCCAAAAGCAAAGCAAAGCATGGTTCGCATTAAACAAATTGGAAGCCCTATTCGTCGTGATCCGAGACAACAACTTTATCTAAAGTCATTGGGACTGGGAAAGCTGAATAGGGAGCGTCAAATTATTGATAATTTATCAACAAGAGGTTTGCTTGATAAGTTACAGCATATGGTTGTCGTTCTTGAATAATAACGAATTGAGATAGTTACATGAGCATAAAATTAAATGAAATTAATGACAACTACGGTGCACGTACAAAGAAAAAGTTACGTGGTCGTGGTATTGGATCAGGATTGGGAAAAACATCTGGTCGTGGGGGTAAAGGTCAAACTGCGCGTTCAGGCGTCGCATTGAACGGCTTTGAGGGCGGTCAAAATCCTATTTATCGTAGACTTCCAAAGCGTGGATTCGTAAACATTCATGCCCAAAGTATGTTTGAGCTGACCTTTAGTAAAATTAATACTCTTATTAAGAATAAAAAAATTGATCCGTCTAAGCCGATTGATCGAGAAATATTGATTGCCACGAGAACCATGAAGAAATGGTACGAAGGTATCAGTCTTATTTCTACAGGTAAGTTAGATCAAAAAGTCAATTTAGAGATTACACGTGCGTCAGCCTCAGCAAAAGCTGCAGTTGAAAAATTGGGTGGATCTATAAAGTTTGCTTAAGAGTTAGATTTAGGCTTAATCGTCAGTTTGTACTCAAAAATGACTTTTGTTTTTGAGTTTAAGTGGTAATGTAAGGTTTGTTTTTCATATTAATGTAAAATTAAATGTAGTTTTAATATTTGGAATTCACGCCTTGTAAAAGAGTAATGTTAATAGCATAAATTATAGGCAAGGGGAACTGTATGTCTTCTGCAATCGAACAATTTGCATCTAGTATTAGTTTAAAAACTTTTACAAAGGCAGAAGACTTAAAGAAGAGAATCTGGTTCACTTTGTCAGCTCTTGTCATTTATCGTATCGGAACGTATATCCCGTTACCTGGTATTAATCCTGAGGTTATAGCTGAATTTATTCAAAGAAATGCCGGCGGTATTTTTGGAATGCTTGATATGTTTTCAGGTGGTGCCGTTGGTCGTATGACAATATTTTCCCTTATGATTATGCCTTATATTTCCTCAAGCATTATTATTCAACTAATGACTTCCGTCTCCCCTCACTTAGAAGCTTTAAAAAAGGAAGGTGAGTCAGGTCGTCGCAAGATCAATCAATATACACGTTATGGAACAGTATTTCTTGCATGTATTCAAGCTTATGGTATTGCCGTAGGCCTCGAAAAACTTACCGGACACACGGGTGGTGGTGCTGTGCTTGATCCTGGCATGTTTTTTCGTCTTACAACCATGATTACATTAACAGGCGGTACGCTTTTCATTATGTGGTTAGGTGAACAAATTACTTCTCGAGGAATCGGCAATGGCATTTCCTTGCTCATTTATGCAGGTATCGTTGCTAACCTCCCTTCATCTGTGTTTAGAACGATCGAGCTAGGACGTACAGGTTCATTGTCGTTGCTTATCATTTTGGGTATTTTATTTATGGTAGCTCTTATTATTGCTTACGTTGTGTTTGTTGAGCGTGCACAAAGACGCATCCTCATTCAATATCCGAAAAGACAGGCCGCTCCCGATCGTCCTGCAACAGCACAAACCACACATTTGCCCTTAAAACTGAATAGTGCAGGTGTTATTCCTCCTATATTTGCTTCTTCCTTACTTATGTTCCCAGCAACTATTGCAGGCTTTTCTGCGGGAGGAACACCGGATAGTTGGTTAGGAATGATTGCTATTTATCTAAATCATGGGACGCCTTTGTACATAGTTCTTTATGTTTTCATGATCGTATTCTTTGCATTCTTTTACACAGCTCTTGTTTTTAATCCGGCAGAGACAGCTGAGAATTTGAGGAAAATGGGTGCGTATGTTCCTGGTGTGCGTCCTGGACCAAGCACGGCTAATTACATTGATTACATATTAACAAGACTAACAGCTGTGGGTGCTATCTACCTAGCGTCGGTTTGCATATTGCCTGAGTTTATCTTATCACGTGTTGGCTCCTTGCCATTTTATCTTGGGGGAACCAGTATATTAATTGTTGTGAGCGTTACGATTGATACCATTAATCAAGTTCAATCCTATTTATTGGCACACCAATATGAAGGTCTGATCAAAAAATCCCGAGGAAGGGGAAAACGGTAAAATGATTCTCGTTTTCTTTGGGCCTCCAGGTTCAGGTAAAGGAACCCAAGCTCAAGCCTTGCAAAAAACGATAAAAGATTTGGTACATGTTTCAACAGGTGATCTTTTAAGGCAAGAAATAGCTTCTGGATCGGAAATTGGACGTAGCATTGCTTCTAAGGTTCAAGCAGGAGAATTTCCGAAAGATGAACTAATAATGCAAGTTGTTGCAAATGTTGTGGAAAAAAATGTTAAAAAAGATTTTGTTTTTGATGGTTTTCCAAGAACATTGAACCAAGCTATTGCATTTGATGCACTTCTTGGTGTAGAAAATTTAAAGGTTGATGTTGTATTTGACTTTGCTGTAAATATGAGCGAGCTTATTGCACGTGTTACTGGGCGGTATGTTTGCCGGGAGTGTGGCGCTGTCTACCATGATGTGACGAAGAAACCAAAAATTGAGAGCGTTTGCGATCAATGTGGTTCTTCTCATTTTGATAGACGCCAAGACGATACGCCAGCTGTTCTCGAGAATAGATTAAAAATCTATCAAGAACAAACATTGCCAGCAAAACGCTTCTACAGCGAGAAGGGTTTGTTAAAAAGTATTGATGCATCACTTCCTCAAGAGGAAGTAACGTCATTTATAAATGAAGCCATAATGAAGGCTGGGTTAATTAGAAGAGGAGAATAATGTGGCTCGTATTGCTGGTGTCAACATACCGACACAAAAAAGGGTAGTTATAGCCTTAACGTATATTTACGGCATTGGTCCTGTGCGTTCAAAAGACATCATGAATAAAGCAGGAATTGATTTTAAGCGCCGCGTGAATGATCTGACAGATCAAGAAATTTTGAAGATTCGGGAAATTATTGATAGAGACTATAAAGTTGAGGGTGATTTGCGCCGGGAAGTTTCAATGAATATAAAGAGACTAATGGATTTGGCATGTTACAGAGGATTAAGACACCGTAAAGGGTTACCTGTTCGTGGTCAAAGGACTCATACAAACGCACGTACGCGCAAAGGCAAGGCAGTTGCTATTGCGGGTAAAAAAATGGTTGGTAAATAAGTAAAGGATAATTGGGGCGATTATGGCACAAAAACCAGTAGGTAGAGTTCGTCGACGAGAACGTAAAAATATCGTCAACGCAGTAGCTCACATTAATGCGACTTTTAATAACACCGTTATCACAATTGCGGACGAGCAAGGAAATGCAATTTCCTGGTCATCTGCAGGTTCGGTTGGGTTTAAAGGATCTCGCAAATCAACACCATATGCAGCACAGCTCGCTGCTGAGGATGCTGGGAAGAAAGCATCTGAACATGGTGTCAGAAATGTTTCTGTGATGGTTAAAGGCCCAGGTTCGGGAAGAGAAACCGCCTTAAGGGCTTTGCAGTCCGTAGGCTTTAATGTGACCATTATTCGTGATGTGTCTCCCGTGCCTCATAATGGGTGCCGTGCACCTAAGCGCCGTCGTGTATAGGTTTGACCATAAAGTTTTAACTTTGGTCGTTCATGAATTTTGTTTTTAAGATTGGGGAAGATAAGTGCTTCAAAAAAATTGGCAGTCATTAATTAAGCCCTTCAAGCTGAATGTGCAGTTTGTCGATCCAGATTTGCGTGAGGCAGAAGTTGTAGCAGAACCGTTAGAGAGAGGGTTCGGGATGACTTTGGGTAATTCCATACGTCGTATCCTTCTTTCCTCTATTCAGGGGGCAGCTATTACTGCTGTAAAAATAGACGAAGTTCTTCATGAATTTTCAACTATCCCTGGAGTATTGGAAGATGTAACGGATATTGTTTTGAATCTCAAAACTGTTGGTGTTCGTCTACATTCTGAGACATCAAGAAAAATTCGTTTAAATGTGGCTCGTAGTGGTCCCGTTAAAGCTTCAGACATCATTTGTCCTTCAGAAGTAGAGATTCTAGATCCAGATGTTGTGATTTGTACACTTGATGAAGGTGGAAAACTCAATATGGAAATGACGGTTGAAACTGGCAAGGGTTATGTACCGGCAGGACAACACATTCAAGAAGATAAGCCAATTGGCGTTATTCCTATTGATGCAATTTTTAGTCCCGTTAAGCGCGTTAGCTTCCGCGTTGAGCCAACGCGTGTTGGTCAACGTACAGATTATGATAAACTAACGATGCGTATTTTAACGGATGGATCTATTAAGCCCGATGATGCCGTTGCATTAGCAGCACGCATTCTTCAAGATCAACTTCAACAGTTTATCAATTTTGAAGAACCAAAATATGCCGAGCGTCAATCTGAAGCCTCAGATTTACCCTTCAACCGCAATTTGCTTCGTAAAGTTGAAGAACTCGAGCTTTCAGTTCGTTCTGCAAATTGTTTGAAGAACGAAAATATTCTGTACATTGGTGATTTAGTCCAAAAAACAGAAAATGAAATGTTAAAGACACCCAACTTTGGACGGAAGTCTTTGAATGAAATTAAGGAAGTTCTTGATGGTATGGGCCTAACTCTTGGAATGCTTATTCCAAATTGGCCGCCAGAAAATATTGAAGAACTCGCTAAGAAGTTGGAAGATCCTTATACTTAAGAATTGTGGTACACCAGATAAAATATGTACCCTATTGGAGATTTAGAAAATGAGACATGGAATCAGTGGTAGAAAACTTAATCGCACAAGCGCTCACAGAAAAGCCTTGTTTGCTAATTTAGCTCAAGCTCTTGTCGAGCATGAGCAGATCACGACCACATTGCCAAAAGCAAAAGATCTTCGTCCTATTGTTGAGAAATTGATTACTTTAGGTAAGAAGAAGTCCTTAGCCGCTAGGCGTCAGGCTATTTCACAAATCCGTAGTGAAGAACTAGCAGCGAAACTTATGGGGCCTCTTGCTGATCGCTATAAAAAACGCAATGGTGGATATATTCGTATTATTAAAGCCGGTTTTCGTTATGGTGATAATGCTCCCTTGGCGATCATTGAGTTGGTTGATCGTGACGAAGGCGCAAAAGGCGCAAAAGATATGGCCCGACTTTCGGGGCAAGAAAATATAGCCGAAGCCCCTGCAAAATAACAGTTTCTGAAGTGTAACTTCTAAGAAACGGCCCTATAATTAAGGGCCGTTTTTTTTATTGAAAATTGGAATCTAAAGTGTATTTTATATATTCATATACAATTCAATTGCTCATGAAAGCCTATCCATGACTCAATTTATTTACCAAGTTTGTATACTCATTTTGTTGAATACCCTCGGAATTTATGCGAGTGAGTCCAGTCTTTTGATAAAAGAATATCCATCGGGAAATATTGTTGTTGAGGAGGGATCTGTCGATGAGCAGGTATCTCCCTGTTCAACGTTTAAAATTGTTTTAAGTTTAATTGGTTATGATCAACAAATCCTTATTAGTCAAACCAATCCAGTGTGGAAATTTCGTGAGGAATATTTATCATGGAATACTTTGCGTCTGCCAAATTGGGGGGTTGATCAAACACCGACAACCTGGATGAGACATTCGTGTGTCTGGTTCTCGCAAGTTCTCACGAAGCGCTTAGGTAGTGAAACATTCCAGCGCTACGTTCAGTTGCTTGGTTATGGCAATGAGGATTTGGAGGGCGATAAGGGGAAAAACAATGGTCTAACGCATGCGTGGCTATCAAGTAGCTTAAAAATATCTCCTAGAGAGCAGGTGAATTTTCTTCAAAAATTTATGGATCACAAGTTACCATTTTCTGATATAGCCTATAAGTTTACTCGAGACTTATTGTTTATTGAAGACTTACCCGGAGGTTATAAGCTCTATGCAAAGACAGGCTCAGGCTCCCACCGAATGGATAAAGGAGCGACTGTGAGTGTTTCCCGACCTATTGGATGGTTTGTTGGCTGGGTTGAGCCGCCAAAAGATAAGCCTGGGCAAATTTTGACTTTTGCGAGTTTAGTAAAAGGACAGGATGGTGATGCTATCCCTGCACGTATTATGGCGAAGAATAATGCCACTGAGCGCCTCAAATCTCTTTTATTGAACAGTGCTCCCTAGAGCGTTCATTTATTTAATCTGGTATCATATAGAAGTCAGGATTAAATTTCTTTAATGCTTCGGTTAATTTAGCCAAGGTTGAGTCTTTTTGAGAGCCAAATTGCACCTTAGTTGCTAATTTAGCAACCAAACTTTCCTCTTTTAAAGCTTCAGCTCCAAAAACAAGTTCTTTTCCATTAAGCGAGGATACCAAGCTATCAGTGAAATCAAAATTTCTGACAGCTTCACTTAAGGATATATCTTTTAGGGCTTCACGCGTGTCAAACACAGAGACTTTTTCAACGAGGGAAAAAACAAGTTTCTTCGACAAAGCATCTATTAAGAGAGCATCTTGCGTATCGCTCATAACTGGAGAAGACTCCGGAGTGATAAGTAGGGTTGTCAATTGTTCTGGTGTAAGAGATCGAAGTAAGGTATCAGCTTTTGTAACGTTGGGAGTGACATTATCTAAGTCTTTTAGAGAAAGTTTTGAGCCATTATTTTCTGCCATAACGACTTGCATTTTTGTGGTTACATCAACTTTTTCAATGTCATTTTCTTTAGCAACGCTGGGTGAAGAATAGGCAGCCCATGCAATATTTTGTGTACTACTGATACTCAAAATGAGACAACTAAGAATGAATGTAGATTTTATAGACATTATACCCTCCTCAAACCTAGGTTATGATGAATTGACTGTCTAATTAATCAAATTAGGGTGAAAAGGATAAAAATCAAGTCCTAACTATTGCCATTCCTTTGTTTATGCAGCCCGGCTCGATCTTTATATTGGTTTATAAATATTGGTAAGAGTTTAAGGACTTCAGTCGTTTGGAGCATTTCTTTTTGTGGGCTGTATAGGTGGTGATAAAAAACGCCACGGGGTCCAACAGCTTTGGGATCGTTTTTTCCAAAAAAGAGAGCTAAAACGGGACATAAACATGTTGAAGCGATATGCATGGGGCCCGTGTCGTTACCAATAGCAAAAGCTGCATGAGTTGCAACGGTAATAATGTCTAATAATTTGGTCTTGCCCGTTAGGTCTATGGCTTCGGGACATAATTCGGTCATGATATGATTATCTTCATCGGGGCCACCAACAATAACGGGTGTTAAACCAGCTTTAACAATAGCCATAGCAACTTCAGCATATCTTTCTAACGGCCAACATTTTGTATGGCGGTGTGCCGGAGAAGCTCCTGGTGCAAACAATACATAGGGGAACTTGACGGGAAAATCGGCAATATTACCTGAAAGACGTGTCAAATCTAAAGGAGGGAGATTAAAAATTCCACCGGCTTCCAAAAGGCCACGGAGGCGGTCTTGATGGTAGGTTGGTGTGGTGGGAAGGGAATAGCGATGGGAGGCACCCCAAGCTGTTCCTACCCATTCGGGGCGATGGATCATCCCAATTAGGTAAGAATAGAAATTAGTCCGATCGACCATTTGAAGATCATAAACCCGGTCAAAAGATCCAGACCGGAGTTTTTTTCGCATAGCCCATAAATTTTTAAGGTTAGTGATTTTTTTTCGTTCATCAAACCAAATGTCATCAAAGAAACCTAACTGTTTCGCAAAATTTTCATAGGGCTGTGTGGTGAGCAAAGTTAAATGATCTTGTGGGTGATGGTTGCGTATGGCCTCAAATCCTGACGTAGCTGCAAAAATATCTCCCAGAGCTCCCAACTTAATAATAAGGATGTGTTTCATTCGACAAGTTCCTTATACAAATTAATGGTTTCAGTACACATACGGGAAAGAGAAAAGTGATCAGAAATATATTGACGCGCGTTTTCCCCCATGATTTGGCAATCTTGGGGGGACATTTTCATGACTTGAATCATGGCATCGGCTAAGGCTCTTGAATTGCCAGGTTGAACAAGGAACCCTGTCTTTTGAGGGATGCAGATTTCCGGGGTGGCTCCTTGGTTTGTGGCAATAATAATCCGTTCCATGGCCCCAGCTTCAGCTGTAATACGCCCAAATGCTTCTTCCACAAGAGATGGCGATACAATAAAGTCGGCAGCGGCATAAGCAATTTTTGGTTTTGATATGTAAGGGATAAGGCGAATGGGTAGGCCTTCAGATTGGTGTCTAATTTCGGCAGGGTAGGAGGAATTTTCTTGGTTTTCTCCAAGGATAACACCAACAATATTAGGATTACTAAGGCGTCGAATGGCATCGATAAAAATGCTTTGGCCTTTCAGACGTGATACACGTCCCGGAACTAAGAAAACTGTTGCTGTAGGGGGGATGCGCCAT
The DNA here is from genome assembly GCA_016870095.1 of Alphaproteobacteria bacterium. NCBI lineage: Bacteria > Pseudomonadati > Pseudomonadota > Alphaproteobacteria > Alphaproteobacteria bacterium. The sequence goes on from VGCI01000005.1 coordinate 35,074, forward strand.
TCCTTTTTCAAATGCTCAACCTCGGAAGACGTAATGGTATGCGGATTAAATTCATCAAGATCAATGCCCTCACGGATCAAACTTACTTTTGAAAGAGCTTGTGGGTGATGATGTTCAATAGTTTTGTAAATAAAATCCGAAATTGCGATGATACGATCACCGCGCGCCATGACAGAATTATAAAATGTTTTCAATTTGTTTGTTGAGTGATATGCACCATGATACGTCGTAACTAGGGGTGTTTTCGTAAGTCGGGCGGCGAGAAGGGCGCTCCAAGCTGGGGCTCGCGAACGAGCATGAATCACATCTATATTATACTCTCGAATTATTTTGGCTAAGTTATAGCCATTTCGAATGATTTGAATAGGATTTTTAGTTGTAAGGGGCAGGGGGAAGTGAGTTGCCCCCAGATTTTCTAATACAGGCAGAAGGTCCCCTCTTTTCGCAGCAACATAAGTGGTAGGGTAAATTTTTCGTAAAGCTGCAGCCATATCGAGGGTTACCCGCTCCACGCCGCCCATTTTTATTTCGGGTATGACCTGTAATATTCTTAAGTTCGACATACTTTAATCCTTATTCTGCAGGCAGTATAAAAGAGATCCATTTATAAAGTCTAGTTTTGTTCTTGATTCGCAGGCCATAATTTTTAATTGATTTTTAGTATAATTTCATTATTAATTATGTGTACATTATATACTTAAATATAAATCTCATTTTAATAATATATTAATAGTAATGCCTTATTATTAATAATGTAACTTATAAATAGGAGCATTAAAATGAAAAATTTATTAGCATTATTTACTTTGGTTGCTGGCATTTTGATAAGTGCAAATTCAGCTGAAGCATCCGTTAAGACTACTAATGTATTTAAAAGCATGGAAATTACTCAAAATAACCCTTGGGATCCTCGAGATAAACAACCTGTTAATGAAAATTCTCAAGATGAAGTTATCAATACTGAAATTGGAAGTGAATAAGAGATTCGCTCTTATAAATTTTAGGAGTCTATTCACCATTTAGGTGAATGTAATAAGGTTGATCGATGAATTTTATCGATCAACCTTTATTATTTTTAATGCAATCCTCTTTCTCATTGTATCCATTCTTTCCAGTAGAATTCAAATAAGAAAACCCCTACAATTTTATTATGAGAAGCAAAATTGTAACATTTTTCTTGACGTTAAGCCTTGCCTCATTAGGGTGCGTGATCATTTTATGGGCTCCAGGGGGAGCATTAGCTCCCGGTCCAAACAATCAAGACGTAACAATTCTTATCGAAAAAGGCAGCGGTTTAACAGCGACAGCAGATGCTCTTGTTTCACAAGGCGTGGTTAAATATCCGTGGGGATTTGTGGCTGCTGTCATTTTTGCGGATAAGAAGGGGGCTCTTAAGGCAGGCGAGTATCTCATCCCGGCTCAAGCGCGGCCTATCGATATTGCGCACATACTGGCCAGTGGCAAAGTGATTGTTCATCAAGTTACCATTCCTGAAGGCTTAACGGTTACGCAGATCATTAAGATTGTAAAGGATGTTGACAATTTAAGTGGAGAGATTATTCGAATTCCGGAAGAGGGGGCCTTGCTCCCAGAGACGTATAGCTACGTTCGCGGAGAGTCTCGTGAGAAAGTATTATCTCATATGCGTCGGGCAATGACTCAAGCCTTGAAGGAAGTCTGGGGCAGTCGCTCTGCTGATTTTCCTCTGAAATCACCAGAAGACCTCCTTGTATTAGCATCAATTATAGAAAAAGAAACAGGTGTTGCAGCCGAACGTCCACGCGTTGCAGCGGTGTTTTTAAATCGATTAAAAAAAGGAATGAAACTTCAATCAGATCCGACGGTTATCTATGGCTTAACAAGAGGGGAAAAACCCTTAGGTCGTCTTTTGACCTTGAATGATTTAAAACATGTATCCGATTATAATACCTATGTTATCCCGGCCTTGCCTCCTAAGCCCATAGCATGTCCGGGTCTTAAATCTTTGCAGTCCGTCGTCAGTCCCGCCAAAACACCCGATGTATATTTTGTAGCGGATGGTACGGGCGGCCATGCTTTTTCTGCAACCTATGACCAACATCTGCAAAATGTTAAAGAATGGCGCAAAGTCCAAAAGACTGACTAAAAAGTTGTTCTTCTTAATTTTCCTTTAATAAATTTCTTTTACAATAGAATGATAATTTATTGATAAGGGAGTTGATTGTTATGAGCTATGAAAAGCAAGTAAAAGCAATTATAAGGTTTGCTCTTACCACCTTTAGTCTACTTTTTGTATTGGGAGCTTCCCATGCAAATGATAAATTTAGAAAAGCATTATTAGATCCGACTGCCAACTTCGGTAAAAATCGTCCCTTAGATAACCTATTACGTGCAGCATCCGCAAAACCTGATAGTGCGGCTAAAGGTTTATTGCCAGAAGGGGATCAAGCCACAATTGGGCAAAAAATTCATGCACTTCGAAATATTATCAATTCAAATGCTCCTGCGGATCAAGCCGATAAAGCGCAAATAAAAGAAATTTTAGGCTTGAATATACCTGGCATTGGGCCAAGTGATCTCCATTTTTTTACAATGATTGCGGCTTCCTCTGGTTTATTGGAAACGCTTATAGAGGGAGAAAATACTTTAGAAAAAGGTATGGGAGCCGTTGCGGCCCACATAGCGAAAAGATCTGTCGATCCTCAAGATGCTGCCCATGGTAAACCCGCTCTGGTTCCTTTCCAACAACTTGATGTTCTAACGGCTCTGATCAATAAATACGAGTTAGTCGTCAAAACAGGTAGGGTAGCTCTTTCTCACAATGATAAAATCTCCCTTGATGAGTTAAAATATGCCCTTGGGGTTTATGGTTATGGGGATCGTGAAAGTGTACGCTTGCTGAAAGCGTACCTTGAGGCTGCCCGGCGCTAGAATCCTGAGATTCATTTAGAAAAGTACCACTGAGGTGCAGACTGTTTGTTGCAAAGAAAATAATGTTTGTGAAACGAAGTCAGTCAACCACTAGAGCCTATTCCAGGCTCTAAAAAATTTCATGTTTTAAATAAATTAGTCATTTTTCTTATTCATATTTTTTTAATAATTATTGGATAATATGAAAGAGGATCATTCATTAATTATAAGGAGATTATTGTCATGAGCGTTACGAAAAATTCAAAATTAGGTAGAGTATTATTGGCGACAACAGTTATGGCTGCCCTGTTTGGTTTACCTGAAGCTGGTCATGGTCTAGATAGATTAGCAAAACAACAAGCTGCTCAAAAGCAAGAGCATGCAGCTTTGCAAGCTCGAACGCTTGACGGGGTTCAAGATCCGGTGAAATTTTTAAATACAGTAAATGATCCGATTGCAGCTCTCAGAGTACCAGCAGCTAACGGAAATCTATCTGACATCTTTAATAAAGCTATTGCGGTTGCGGGTAGTACAGCAGCAGTGCAATTAGCTGCTGTTAGATTGCCTGCTGCTGCAGCAATTACGCCTGCGATGAAAGCTAAAGTCTTTGAAGCAATACGCACTTCTGCAAATCCAGCTGATAGTGAAATTAAGAATTCAATTAAAACAGCTTTAGGACTTGATCATAGCGCTGCTTCAGATCCGTACTTAGAAATGTTTACCGACGAAGCTGTTGAGGCAACAATTATGAGAGACCTATTAAGGGATTTGGGAGGACGCACAAAAATAGCAAAAATAGAAAGTCTGTTGGCGAGACTAAATGCCGGTACTCATAAAGCCAACGATGGAACTCCCGTAGCAGCGGGTGTCGCTAATAATATAAGTCGGGCATTAAATCGCCTTGGATTATAAAAACATTTAACGGTAAATATTTGGTTTAGTGAGAGGGGGAATCTGACGATTCCCCCTTTTCTTGTTAGATTTTCACAACCAAGCCGAGGTTGAAATAATGCACAGTTGGTTTTGTGCGAATATTACTAAACTGCGTGGCTGAGTTAGTAACATTCGTTGTCTTTCGGGGATGTAACGCGATACGGTAATCAGTACGAAGGGACAAGCGTGGGGTTAGATCTGTTTCTAAACCGAATCCCGGTACAAAGGCGGTACTCGTTGTATTTTTGACGATCGAAAGGAGATTGGGATCAGTTGCTGCGACGGCTGCATTCCCAGTTCCATTAAAATTGGTTCGGAAGCGTCGGGATTCAAGGCCCAATTTTACATAAAGTTTGGTTGTTGGATTCATATAATACCCAAAATTGAATGTGCCACCCCAAGCATTCGTTGTTTTAATAGATAAAAATTGTCCATTATCAGAAGTTGTTAATGGTGTAATATCTAAGGGAGCATTGGCATTTAGGGAAGAAAGAGAAGCAAGAACTTCAAAACCAACCCAGGTGCACTGAAACCGTTTTCCAAATCCAACAAAAATATCGGCAGCAAAATTTTTGTCGCCTATAGTCGGGTTAAAGTTCTGGGGAACATCTCCAAGAGCTGGTATGTTCCTGCGTACAGACAAATTACTTTTACCTGTTAGTGCCGTTCCGCCAAGGGCAGCGCCCGCATAAAAGCCACTTTTCGGATGATTGGCATGGGTAGATGTGGCAGCGAGGGTAACAAGACTTGCTACAACGAGACTACTTTTCAGTACTTTTTTCATAAACTCAACTCCATAATTAAAAATTTAATTAAAATACTCTTAAAATTTAATATATGAAAATGTTAGATTCAACCCAAAATTCTAAAGGCATTATATTTTGCTGAATTACTGTGACAAAATTGTCCTATTCATTATGGTCAAGATGAGCAAGGGTACAAGGTTCAGGAAATACACCCACAAACATTTAAGGCTTCCCGCATGTGGTCGGGTGGTGCCGCTACGACAGAAATGGAGGCCTTTTTCGGGTAAAGGGGAATTTCAAGAGATCGTGCATGCAGGTGGAGAAAGGCATTAGGCTCTGTCTCGCCAGATGAATCGTAAATATAATCGCCAACAATGGGGTGCCCCAAGGCGGCACAATGAACTCGCAACTGATGAGTGCGTCCCGTTTGCGGTGTAAGTTCAACCCATGTCAAGCCATCGCCCCGCCCCAGAACACGGTAATCTGTAATGGCGGAAATACCAAATTCCTCATCAACTTTCATCCACCAATGTTTTTTGCTGCTGGATTGTTTACTTAAAGGGAAGTCAATTCGCCCTTCATCCCGGGCGAAAGTGCCTTTTACAATAGCCCAATAGGATTTCTTAATTTGGTTGTTTTTAAATAGGACACCAAGACGTCGAGCGGCTTCTTTATGACGGGCCAAAATTAAGCAACCACTGGTGCCGCGGTCAAGACGATGGGCTAGGGTAGGCGGGTTTGGCAGCCCAAATTGAAGAGCAGGGAAATGGCGCTCTAAATTGTTTAACCCGCCATTTGCTGTGTGGACCGCAATCCCTGAGGGTTTATCCAACACAAGAATTAAAGCATCACGGTAAAGGATGCGGGCGACCATTTCTTCAGCTGTCATCTTATGTCTTCTGGTGTTTGTAAATTGAGGGAAAGTGCGTGAATGGGGCCTGCCAATTCTTCTTTCAAAATATCATGAACCATTCTGTACCTCTCTAACCGGGTGAGGGGGGTGAATAGTGCAGAGACAATTTTAATATGAAAATGAGTGCTTTGACCGTGTTCTACCCAAGGCTTGGCTCCAGCATGACTGGCATGCTTGTGGGATTCATCCTCAATTTCTAAAATAAGGGGACTCAAAGCTGTTGTTAATTTTGTTCTTAAAATATTTTCCATGACTGCATCGTAGAGAAAAGAGTGAGGTTTTTCCATTATTTTCTGTGTTTTATACAGTTATTAAATAAAGAGCGGAGAAAAACTATTATTTTTCTCGAAACCCCTGGGCCACCACATAAATTTCTGCGGAATCTTTGCGGCTTGCGGGCGGCTTAAAGTGACTCACTTTTGCAAAAGATTTTTTGAGGCGTGTTAAAAGAGTGGCTTCGGTTCCCCCTTGAAGAACTTTGGCAACAAACGTTCCCCCTGGCTTTAAAACGAGGAGAGCAAATTCATAAGCGGCCTCTACCAAATTCATAATACGAATGTGATCCACATCCGTCATTCCACAAGCTGGGGCTGCCATGTCACTTAAGAGGACATCTGCGCCACCCTTGAGGTTTTCAAGAATCATTTGAACCGTGGAGTCATTTGTAAAATCGGCGGTAAGGATTGTTACGTCCTTTAAGGGAGCCATGTCTTGAAGGTCGACGGCTATAATTTGACTTCCCAGAGTTGTTCCTTTCCTTGTGCCTACTTTTAATTTCTTTGCAGCAACTTGTGTCCACCCTCCGGGAGCGGCTCCTAAATCAATAATGGTAATCCCGGGTTTTAGAAAGTGGTATTTCGCATCGATTTCAATAAGTTTGAACGCAGCACGAGATCGATACCCTTCATCTTGTGCTTTGATAACATAAGGATCGTTTATCTGACGAATCAGCCATTTCTTTGATGATGCTGTTCTTTTCCGGTTATCTTTAAGTTTGGTTTTGCCTACTTTCGAAGCGCTTTTACTTTTATTCTTTGCTTTTTGAGATGGGCGCGGTGGTCGCGTCACGGTCTATAGCTCCTCTAACAAATCCATTAATATACCTTCGCGAACGCCTCTGTCAGCAACGCGTAAGTAGGGCAATGCCCATACATCACAAATACCTTCCAATATAGCGGTACCCATTAACACAAGGTCAGCGCGCCCGGGTCCAATACAGGCGCTGTGAGAACGCTCCAATGGTGTCATTTTAAGCAGATTTCCACAGACTTTATGGATATCGCTAAGTTGCAAGAACAGTCCATCTATGAAACGACGATCGTACTTTTGCAATTCTAAGTGAATAGCCCCAATCGTTGTGATCGTACCTGATGTACCCGCCATTTGAACTTGTCCATCTTCAATAAAGGCTTGAATATTGTTTTTGATAGAAAAACGACTGACTTCTTGCGCAACTTTTTGACGTAAGTCTTGGTAAATGCCAAACTCTGTAAATCGGGTGCCATAAATTTCACTCAACGTGACAACGCCAAAAGGAAGAGAGGCACAGTCAATAACTTGAACAATAGGAATACGGGATCTGCGATTTTTAGGAGAGGGCATTAATTTTAGCCAAATGATTTCTGTACTGCCCCCGCCAATATCAAAGGCAACAGCATAGGGAACTTGGGGGTCAAGAATAGCGGCGCAGCCGGATAAAGCGAGCCGAGCTTCTTCAAGAGGAGTAATGACTTCAATATCAATACTAAGTTCTGCGCGAGCAAGACTCAATAGATCCTCACTGTTTTCGGCTCGACGGCACGCTTCGGTTGTAACGGCTCTAATTTTACTAACATTATTTTTGGCAATTTTATCCCGACAAATTTTCAACGCATCAATGGTACGGGCGATGGCGCCTGGTTGTAATCTATTATTTGCCTGAATTCCTTCACCCAGACGAACCACAC